>CAYXUZ010000014.1:38674-62170 GCA_964467705.1 uncultured Ardenticatenaceae bacterium
TCGGCAGGGTGAGAGCCATCCGAGCCGGTGTGGGCGGTGTAACCATAAGCGGCCATATCGACGGCGTGGTTCTGGGCGGCGGCGTTGAGCGGCGACACGTTGGTTAAGGTAGAACGGCCGAACTGCCGCCGCGCTTCGTTGATATAAGCAAAGAGCTGCTCGGCGGGTGGTGTGCCCGGCGGGATTTCCAGCGGGGCCAGGGTGAAGGGCTGCGCCAGTTCCACCGGCGGCAGGTCTAAGCCAGCAAGCGGGTCTTCGGACACGGCCGTGACCTCACCCCCACCATTAGCGATATAGGGCAGGTACAGTTGCAACAGTCCAGGGTCTACATGAATCCAGCGCCCCATCTGCGTGGCCCCAAATTCATTCACGGCAATCATGGTGATGTAGTAATCGCCGGTGCGGGTATACAGGTGATTGATGGTCGCGCCCTCGTGGTAACGGCCGTCGCCCATATCCCACTCAAATCGCTGCACCGAGGCGTCACCCACCCCTTGCACATTAAACCATTGCCCGGCGGGGATACTCTCCGGGGCAAACATGTCGGCGGTGGGCAACTGTCCCACCGTCACCGGCCAATACGCATCCGATTGGCCGTATTGATTCCACACCCGCAAATGTACCTGGTACGTGCCCAGGCCGTTGTATTGATGCTGCGGATTGGCTTCCGTGCTGGTGACGCCATCACCAAAATCCCAGGCATATTGCAAGGGCTGTGCCCCCCCGCTCTGGGAAATGAAGGTGACAGTTTGCCCCACGCCGGGTGTCATGTCATCCAGCGTAAATTGGGCCGCCGGATGGGGGACGACGGTAATCAGTTTGGTCTGGGCAACGGTGCCAATCGGGTTGCTGGCCTGCAATTTCACTTCATACTGGCCGGGTTGGGAGAAGAGGATGACGGGATCGATCACTTTAAGGACACGGCCGTCGCCCAAATCCCACTCCTGGCTAAACGGCCCGGAGCCGCTCAATTCGGCGCGTAATTGAAAAGGTTGCCCGACGGATACTTGGGGCGGGCTGAGGATGCCGTTGATTTGCGGGGGGATACCGGCCCAAAAGGGGGCGGTGATGGTTTCCTGGGCGTTGTTGAATGTTAGTACGGCCGTGATCGCCTGCTCCGGGTTTTGCACATCGGCCGTTTCCACGTGCAGCGGCAGGCTGATCTGGGCCATGCCACCCGCAGCCACCACCGGCAGCCAGGTCAGGCTGCGGCTCTGCACATTCACCGTCACCCCGGCTGGCAGCAGACCATCGGCCAGTGATAAACCGGACGGCAACTGGAAGACGACTTCGGGTGCGGCCGTTTGGGCGTCTACATTGGTTAAAATGGCTTGAAGTTGCAGCGGCGTCCCCGGCTGGCTAAACGGTGGTGACAGCGACACCTGCAACTGCAACGAATCGCTGACCTGCGCCAGCCCACTGACCACCAGCACTTCGGCAACCGTTGACTGTCGGCTGCTGGCCCAAAAAATCAATCCTACCAGCAGCGCCAATCCCACGGCGAGCAATCGAAAGCGGCGTTTCATCACGCGGGCAGTTTATCAGAATCCCGGCAGGGTAACAAGCGAGGGGATAATGAGGTGAGCGGGTGATGAGGTGGAGGGGGTGAAGATAGCTGACAAGCCTTTCTTCACTAGACAGCATGGCCGAATAGAATAACGCCTGTTCAACCACCAGAAACCCGCTTCTCTACACATATCAGTGGAGAACAATGCTTGAAATAATGTCGTCAATTTCTTTTTGATGAATTTCCGCTGAAGTCTCAAAGTGTACATAAATGACTTGGGCCGTTCTCGATGGGTTCATCAACACTGTAATTTCTGAGGGGATGGTAAACGGGCCAGCCGGTATGTTTGCGGGTTGAATGGTAAAATCTACGCAAGTTGTTGCGGCCTCGTAAAGTGGGTGTGGCTTTTCTATAATTTGCTTTCCCTGGCATTCTGTTTGCCTCCCTTGAGTGAATGTTGTCAGGTAATCACGTGGCCCATTAGCACCTAGTTGATCGGTAGAATAGACGGAGATAGCAACAATGGCGTCTTGACCATCATCACTTAGCCTACGCAAAACAACCTGAACATCATCTTCTTGAAGAATCTCCCAGAATTCGGCAGGGTATTGAAAAGACAGCCCTAGCAATTCGTTTGAATACTCGGCTTGAGGAATTGGAACTAAACTTTGGCAACTGCCAAGAATAAAGACTATTCCAAAAAGGAGTAAGGCTACGAAACAGCTTTTGACATCCATAAAACACCTCTTTTACTTCTGTGCTTCGGCTTCAATTTGCTGCTTCACGGCCGTCAACTCCACCTTCTTCTCCTCACTCACCACCGGGTACGCCAGGTGTAGCTCCTGGATGCGGGCGGTGATAATGTCCGCCACGCAAGCGCGCATAAACCATTTGTGGTCGGCCGGGATCACGTACCAGGGCGCGGTTTCCGTGCTGGTGGCCTGCAACATCTCCTGGTATGCCTGCTGATACGCATCCCAATGCTGCCGCTCATGGAAATCACCCACGGCAAACTTCCACTGCTTGGCCGGGTCATTCAGCCGGTCTAAAAAGCGCTGCCGCTGTTCTTCTTTGGAGACATTCAGGAAAAATTTGAGGACGAGCGTATCCGCACGGGCTACGGTCGTCTCAAACTCGTTGATCTCCTGGTAGCGCGTTTGCCACACTTCATCCAGGCTGGCATGATGCAAACGCTGCGGCCGCCACTGGCCGTACAGAAATTCGGGATGCACCCGCACCACCAGCACCTCCTCGTAATAGGAACGGTTGAAGATGGCAATACGGCCGTGTGCCGGCAACTTCCGCATCGGCCGCATCAAAAAGTGGTGTTGGCGCTCCTCATCCGTCGGCGCACGGAAGCTGGTCACTTCCACCCCCTGCGGGTTCACACCGGACATCACATGCTTGATCGTGCCATCTTTACCTGCTGCATCCAACGCCTGAAAAATGATCAATACCGCAAACTGCCCGCTGGCCCAGATCAATTCTTGCGCCGCCGACAATTCGCTCACATCTTCCAGCAGCGCCTCTTTCGCTTCCTTCTTATTGGCAATCCCGGCCGTATACCCCGGATCATAATCCGCCAGCTTAAACTTTTTGCCCGGTTTCACCAGAAACGGCGTATGGTCAAGATGATGTTTTTCGGCCATTGTCATTTTTTCCTTGTTAGTAAGCAGTGAGCAGCAGGCAGTTAGCAGTACCTATCACCGCTCACCGCTCACTTCTTCTTCACCGGAAAGCGCGTCAGCACCGTGGCCGCATCCGGCATGGGCAGTTTGGCGCCGGGTTTGATCTCCTTCGGCAGCGGGATTTCCCGTTTACCGCCGCCCAACTGGTAAAGCCACACGGCCGTGCCCGGCTCACTCAGCGCCACCGCAACCAACGCCTGCCCGGACAAATACCCTTCACTGTCCAGCGAACAGCTAGTCACCGTGCCCACCACTTTACCCCGCGCATCCAGCACCGGGTCGCCGCCATCCGGCCGGCGCACCCCCTTCTCATTCATGCGGAAGCGCACCACCACCTGCTGGCGCGTCTGTTCGTGGGCAATAAAGCCCGCCCGCCCCACAAAAAACGGCTTCCACAACTTCACATAGCTGCCAAAACCAGCATCCGCCGGATTCAGCCCCCTCTCGCCCGCCAGTTCATGGCCGTAGAGCGGCAGCCCCGCCTCCGTGCGCAGGCTGTCCCGCGCCGCCAGGCCACATGGCTTCACGCCCATCGGCCCGCCTACCTCCAGAATGGCGTCCCACAACTGCGGCGCTTTGTCCGGGTGTACAAACAGTTCATAGGCCACCCGCTCGCCGGTATAGCCGGTGCGGGAAATGATGACATTCATGCCCGCCAGATAGCCCTGGGTCAATCGCGCCCAACCCAGTCCCTTGATGCGCTTTTTCACGTCAGGATCATCGGCCAACGCCAGCAGCACATCCAGCGATTTGGGACCTTGCAGAGGCACATCCACGCGCTGCTCGTCCCCCCACTGTGGGTCACGCAAGTTGCGCAGGGTGACGGGATGTTGGATGCGGGCATACGGCCGTGCCGCATCAATCATCACCCGCCGTTCGTTCACGGCCGTCAGCCACGCCCAATTTTTGTCATTATTGGAGGCATTCACCACCAACATAAAATGCTCTGCCCCCAGCCGGTACACCAGCAAATCATCAATCACCGACCCATCAGGAAGCAGCAGGTAGGTGTAATGGGATTCGCCCACTTCCAACGTGCTGACATCATTTGTCAATACTGTATTCAAAAACTCGACCACGTGCGGCCCGGCGGCGTCAAACACACCCATGTGGGTGGCATCAAAAAGACCGGCGGCGGTACGCACGGCCGTGTGCTCCTCCCCCACCGACGTTTCATAGCGTACCGGCATCTCATACCCGGCAAACGGCACGATACGGCCGCCCAATTTCACGTGCGTCTCGTAAAGTGTGGTGCGCTTCAAGGGTGGGTCGGCCGGTTCTTCCCAGACAAATGCGGGCAACGCTTCCCCGCCGGAACGGTGCTGCATCCCCACAAAAAACGGCTTGCCATCTGCATACGGGGCCACACCTTCCACCTTGCGCGATTGATGCACCTTTGCCACCGGCTCGCTCAGTTCATCTTCCGGCGCAAAAGGCAGCCGGAAAACGGCCACCGGCCCATCCAGCTTGGCATACAAATCGCCAAAATCCACGTAGCCATCGGACAGCGCCGCCAGCCAATCCCAAACCAGAATCGCCACAGCCTCATCATCCAGTTGCAAATGATAAGTATCCTCCGTCAGGCGATACAACACCGCATCATAATCCAGACCGGGACCAAAAATATGCGTCGGCTGGGATGCGCCCACCGCCAGCCCGGCCACATCGCTGGTGAGCGCGTGGTTGAGCAGTTGGGGCGCAGCCGCGCCGCGAATTTCGACCACTGTGCCGATTAACGGCCGTGCCCCGGACGTCTGTCCGCCCACCCCCCTCAACTCCTGCACAATCGCCCGCCCCTTTTGCAAGGCCGCAAAATCCACCTTCGCCCGCAGTTGGGTCTTGCCGCCCATCGCCATATAGCTGAACGGCTTGCACCCGTGTAAAACGGTGGCAATCGCCTCCGCCAGCCGGTCAACTTCCGCTTCGCCAAAACCAAGCTGGCTGATCCACACCGTGCCGATACGCAAGCCAGTTGGGTTTAGCGCCCCTACATCCCCCGGAATCGTGTTCCGATTGAGCACAATCCCGGCTAAATCCAGAATACGGGCAGCCATATCGGCCGAGAGATGGACGCCATTGTGCGTCACGCTCTTGGTGTCCACCAGCAGCAAGTGTGTCTCCGAGCCACCGGCGACAATGCGGAAGCCATATTCGGCCAGCTTTTGCGCCAGCCGCTGCGCGTTATCCACAATGCGCTGCTGCAAGGCGCGGAAGCGCTCTGTCTGTGCCAATTTTAAGGCCACGCCCAACGCGGCAATGGTGTTCAGGTGTGGCCCGCCCTGCTCGCCAGGGAAAACGGCGCGGTCGAGTTTACTCGCCAAATCTTTGCGGTGTGTCAGCAGCATCGCCCCACGCGGCCCGCACAGGCTCTTATGCGTGGTGGTCATCACCACGTCGGCAATGCCGATGGGGGATGGATGTACCCCCGCTGCCACCAGGCCGGAGATGTGCGAAATATCGGCCAGCAGGTACGCACCCACCTTGTCCGCAATCTGGCGGAAGCGCGCCCAATCCACCATCATTGGATAGGCGGAAAAACCGGCGACGATGATTTTCGGCTTCGCTTCTAAAGCGCGACGTTCGATGTCGTCGTAGTCGAGCAGTTCGGTTTGTGGGTCTACAAAATAGGGCACGCCGTTATACACCTTGCCGGAACGGTTCACTTTGGCCCCGTGTGACAGGTGCCCGCCGTCGTTCAAATTCAAGCCCAGGATGGTGTCGCCGGGCTGCAAGAGAGCGGTGTAGACGGCGCTGTTGGCAGGCGCGCCGCTGAGAGGTTGTACATTCACGTAGAGGTTGTCAGCCGTCACGCCATTGGCGGCAAACAGTTCGGCAGCACGGCGGCGGGTGAGCGCCTCCAGCACATCGGCGTATTCCACCCCTTTGTAATAGCGGGGATCGCTGTAACGGCGGTAGTGGGCCAGTTCAAGGGGCACGTCCATGATCTCGGCTTGGCGCTGGCGGCGGCTCTCCTCGCGGGGGTAGCCTTCGGCGTAGATGTTGGCAAAGGTACTGCTCACGGCCGTGCGCACCGCATCTGGCGCAGCACTCTCGCTGGCGATCAGGATGATGGTGCTGTCCTGCCGCCGGTCTTCTGCTTCTAAAATGTGGTTCAGTTCTGGGTCTAGTTCTTCGAGTTCGCCTCGAAAAATGAAATCTGGGGACATGAGATTTTCTCCGTTGGTTAATTTAACGCAGAGGCGCGGAGGCGCAGAGTTGCTGATTAACCGCGCCAAAAAGTACCTGATTTTAACAGGAATCGGGGGGACTGCACGTGTTCACAAGACCGCATGGCAACGGCCGTTAAACTCTGATTTGATTTCAGGTGCGGCTGAAGAATTTACACACGCCCACACGCCCATCATCTATGGACAACCCCTTGCCTGTTTTGTATCCTACCTCATAATGCCATTTGATATTTTATTCATCAAGATGGTATTTGATATATGACCCCAATAACAGAATTTGATTCTGAGCACATCCAACAGCGACTCAGGCAATTAGAAGAGATGGAGCGGGATTATCGCTATTGTCATGAATTGCTTGACTATGCGGCCAAAGGTGACTATCTGGACACTATTGTAGACCGCATTGTGCTTTACGTTCAGCCAGACAACCAACAAATTGTGGAGACAAATACAAAGGTAGCCACCTTTCTGGGTTATGCCCCAGAGGAGCTTTTGGCTCTATCCATTGATGAACTTGAAGTGCCCGGCAGCCAGAAAGAGCCAACCACTTACGTTGAAAGTTCTATCGAGATTCAATTATATGACGGCCGTTACCGACACCGCGATGGTCATGAACTAAACGTGCAAGTTCACCGTTGGCCCATTAGCAAAGATGAGCAGACGCTTATTTGTTACGTCCTCGAAGAGAAGTCACTCCGAACACGACTATGGCATGAACTCAACAGGCGTGAGGATACCGATCACCAATTTCGTGAAAAGCTCAAAACCCTCAATGAAATTACGCTCGAACTGGGTCAATTAAACTCCTTTGACAGCATCTGCAAACGCGCTGTGGAACTGGGCATTCAGAAACTTGGTTTTGACCGCTTGAGTCTCTGGTTTTTAGACCCCTCCCAAACACGCATGATCGGCTCGTTTGGGGTAGATGAAGCAGGTCAAATCCGTGATGAACGCAAGCAAAGCTGGGCATTTGCCCGAAGCTACATCCAGGATTTTATTCATGGCAAACGAGAGCCTATTGTTTCTTATGACAGCGCCCCTTTGTACAATGAAAGTTCGGAAATTATCGGTTATGGCTGGCATATTTCGGCGCCTATTGTGGACGGCAATCAATTTATCGGCTTCATTGGCGCTGACAATTTTATTCATAAACAATCCCTCAAAAGTTTCCAAACAGAACTGTTACGACTCTATGGGGCCACCATTGGTCATCTAAAAGCCCTCAACCAGGCCAGAGAAAAAGAGCTGGCGCTACGTTTGGAACAAGAACGGACGCGAATGTTGGAAACATTCGTGGCCGATATTCGCCATGAATTCAAAACACCGCTGGCCGTTATCAACACCAGCAACTACATCGCCGCCAAATCTCCAAACGAAAACCAACGCCAAAAGCACACTGAAATCATTGCTACGCAGGTGAAGATACTTGATACCATGCTGCAAGAGATCCTCGATATTGTGAATTTGACAAGTACGCCCACATTCACGGCCGTGCCCCTCAACCTCGACGAGTTCATGCAAAATATGATCAACTATTTCATGCCAACCATGCAGGAGAAGGGATTAACATGGCAGGTAGAACTGGCATCCCAGGTCATCATCCAGGCCGATGAGCGCCAACTGGCGCGGGCTGTTAGCGAGATTCTAGAAAACGCCATTCAATTTACGCCCGCACCAGGAACAATTCATATCAGCCTGCACCCACACGGTGCGCAGGTGAGCATAGAGATACAGGATACGGGTATTGGCATTCCGGCCGAGGAAAAAGAGAACATTTTTGATCGCTTCTACCGCGTGGATAAAGCACGCACCATTCGCAGCACCGGGCTGGGGCTAACCATTGCCAGACTGATCATTGAAGCCCATCATGGCAAAATTCTGGTGGAAAGTGTGGCTGGAGAGGGAAGCCGTTTCGAGATCGTCCTGCCTATACACGGGCCTATTGCTAACCACGAGAGGCTTTGAGGTAGTGGTAAAGCACGGCCGTGACCGTGGCCGGTTCTGCTTCTCGTTCTTTATTGTAGCTGCGGGTGGCGCGGCTGCGGCTGAGGTGCAGAATGCGCCGGGCGCGGGTGATGCCCACATAGAGCAGGCGCAGCCGTTCGCTGATAATGTCAATGTGCGCCGATTCGGTAGCGCTACGGCCGTCATAAATCCCCGCATCCCCCGCCATCAAATAGCGCAACTGGGCCACCGCTTCGGCCGTCGGGTCGCCGCCGAGCAGATCGCTGACGCCCATAAAGTAGGCGTCCAGAGTACCCGGAATCCAGTTGCCATCTACCCCCACCATAAAGACCACATCCCATTCCAGCCCTTTGGCGCTGTGCTGCGTACTCAGGGCGATGCGCCCCGGCTGCGGCTCGTAGCCCATGTCCGCCTGCGAAGCGATGGGGAAACTGCGCCGCCCGGCGGCCACTTCACCCAATTCGGCGGCTAATTCTGGCAGGCGCAGTTCCGGCTGCGCGTCCCGCCGGTTGCGCAAAAAGGTGGCAATCTGGTAGGCGATGGAGAGGTCACCCTCGTGAATCTCGCCCCAGGCAAACAGTTCGTCACCTAAAGCCAGCGTGAGGTCATCAATGGGCAACGGCCGTAAATCAAACAACCGCCCCACAAACTCCGCAAACCGTTCCATGGCCGCCACCTCTTCCGGCGAAGCTACCCCGGCGGGCAGCGCCGCCGCCACATCTTCCGGCTCCCCGGGGAAAAGCAGTCGCTCCGGCTGATGCACGCTCTTGAGCAGGGTGTGGAACTGCGCCAGATTTTCCTCCGGCAGCAGCGCCGCCGGGTGGCCCAATTTGAACAGGCTGGCATGGGCGCTCACCATCGCCCGCAGGTCGAGCGGATCGGCCAATATCGCCAGGATGGCATGCATGGCGGCGGCAATTTCCCGTTCGCGGGTGCCGCCGCGCAGCAGATTATCATAGTTCGCGTCCAGTTCATCCAGATGTTCGGCCATCAGGTAACCCAGGTTATTAGTGGGCACCAAAATGGCGACGGTATGATCCGGATGTTGGCGAGTATGGGCCAGTGCTTTTTGGGCCACGCCGGGCAGTTCTTCATCTTCGCGGTGGCGATAGACGGTGATGCGAATGTCCGCCTGGCTGTCCGGCGGGTTGGGCTGCGCGTCGCCGGGCGGTGTGGGTTCGATGTGCTGGCGGCGGAAGGTGTGGGCGCGCACTTCGGACACGGGGTGTTTGTCAATGACCCAATCGAGCATGGTGTTGGCGGCGCCGATGATGTAGGGGGCGCTGCGGCCGCTGTTGGGCAGGGGCAGCGCCAGCACATCGTCCCGATCAATGAAGGCGTTGAAAAAGCGGGGGTGCGCGGCGGTGAAGGTGCTGGTGATCGCCTGGTTGGGGTCGCCAACACGCACCCAATTGCCGTCTGTCCCGGTGAGCGTTTCCAGCAAAATTTCTTGCAACGGGATGCTGTCCTGGGCTTCGTCTTCCAGCACGTAAGGCCAGCGGGCGCGCAGCGTTTCCACCAGTCCGGCGCGGTGATGCAGCAAGTCGGCCGCCTGCCAGATCAGGTCGTCAAAGTCCAGCGCCCCCTGACGCGAGAGGATGGTCTGGTAACGGCCGTAGATGCCGGCGACCATCCAGAGAAGGGGTGACTCAGTGACAAGGTGAGGGGGTGACAAGGTGACGTTGCCCGCTTCTGTCACCCCTTCACCTTGCCACCCTGTCACCTTGTCAATGCCTCCTCCCTGCAAATGTTCCAGGATTGCCTCAGGTCGGTACCGTTCATTTTTGGCGGCGCTAATGAAACTTTGGACCATTTTGGTCGTTTCGTCGCGCCAGCGGGCGCGGGTTTGGGGGCTGTCATCGGGCAGGAAGGCGCGCCAGAGGTCGGGATATTGCTCGACCCACTGGTCAATGGCCTGATTGAGAAAGTGACGCGCCTGGGAATCACCGGCTACGGTCAGTGAGGCGTCGCTGCCAAAGTCGCTGTTGGCTATTTTGACGATCTCGTTAGCCAGGCTGTGCAGGGTACGCACGTCAAAACCGACGGCCGGGCGGCCCATTTCGTCCAATCGCTGCCGGATGCGGGCGCGGAAGGTGTCTACGCTGGAGTTGAGATAAGTGACGATGAGGACTTGCTGCCCGGCGTGGGGATTGACACGGCCGTCGGCAATGATCTGCGCCGCCAGCAACGACAACGTAAAGGTCTTGCCGCTGCCAGGGACGGCACTGATGGCCATACGGCCGTGTTGGTATTCAAGGATGCGGGCCTGGGACGGCCGTAGCTTCATCTCACTCATCATGTCGCCCCTCGTCTGCATTCAAAAATGCCATCTGTTCTTCGATATAATCGTGTACTTGATTTGCTCTTTTATAAACCGAGTTTATGGCCTTTAACTGTTCTTTATTGAGTTGTCCAAACTCGCCTAAAATCAAAAGTTTGCAATATCCAGCTATTATGGGATAAAGGCCCCTGAACTCATGGACAAAAGAATGTAATAGTTCTCGCTCGTTATGTGCTGCCATCGCCTTTGCCTTTGGTTGAAATAGGGACAGTTTACCAGATAGGGATTATCCTGCATACGGCCGTCACCACCCAACAAAAAAGCTCCACCCGGTTTGTGGGTGGAGCTTTGTGTGCCCCGTAGGGGAATCGAACCCCTGTTTTAGCCTTGAGAGGGCTACGTCCTGGGCCGCTAGACGAACGGGGCGGAACGAGCGAAATGGATTCTAACAAACGGCCGTACCCCTGTCAAACCTGCCCTCAACCAAGAATCTGGCTCACTTTCAAGGTTAATTGCGGAAAAGCTGCCGGAGTCACGGCCTGGTTGCCGTTAAAAATTGCCGTCTGTTGGTAGCCCTGGGGCGACGGCCGTAGATACACCTCAACCTGCTGTTCCATCAAATTAACGATCCATACCTCAGCAATACCCGCCTGCGCATAGCGTGGTAGTTTCTGCTCACGGTCATATGCCAACGACGTGTCCGCTACTTCGATCAGCAATATGATATCTTCTGGTTCTGGATGGCCGCCGGCATAAAAATCATCTCGTAGATGCAGTACCACGATATCGGGTTGTGGCTCAGAGTATTGGTCAATATGAATCGGGTCTTGTACGCCGATGATCGCCTGATTCCCCAATTTTCTGTTGAAGAATCTATTCAATCGTTTGACACAGGCCGCATGAGGAATGCCAATTGGACTCATTTCGATGATTTCCCCCCCTAACAATTCCAGACGTTCATCTTCTTCGATAATACCGGCGGCGATCATCTGGTCGTACCGTTCAACACTGATCAAATGGCGCTTTATTTGCACAGTCATATCCCATCTCCTGAAAAAAACCTGTCATCAGGTAGCCATATTTTACACCAAAAGTTACCCCTAAACTATCTCCCCGGAACTCCGCTGGGCTACTGACTGGAAAATAGCCAGGCTCTTTTTGGCAATGCCTGTCCAGCCAAAGTTGCGCCGGGCAAACCGCGCCCCTTCCACCGAAAGCTGATGCCCCAGATCGGGGTACAGCATGGGAAAAGCCAGCATCGTGCCATATTCCAACGGCCGTGTGGGGTCAGCATAGAGCGCCTGTTTGCCAAAGTTCACCAGTTCATACAGCCCACCATGCACGGTGATCACCGCCGGTGTGCCACAGGCCATGGCCTCAATAGCCACCATGCCAAAGGGTTCATAGCGCGACGACATCGAGAATACGGCCGTTGCCCGATAATAATCCGCCAACTCATCATCGGCCACATACTGCACCCATTCAATCTTGTCGGCCACACCCAACTCGGCAGCCAATTCTTTTAGTCTGGCAACCCCGGCATTGTCCTGCGCCGAATCTTCCCCACCTACGGCGGCAATCAACCGCGCCGTAGGCACCAATTCAAACAACGTAGGCAAGGCGCGCATGAGCAAATCATACCCCTTGTTATGCGCCATACGGCCCAACGTCAACACATCATGCGCACGCAGCCCATGTTTCTGCCGAATCGCCTGAATGTCTGCCTGGCGCACCGGTGAAAAGCGATCCTCGTCCATACCCGGCGGCACCACCGTCACCCGGTTTGCCAGCAAATCGTACTGCTCCTTGAGCAATTCTGCCTGCGGTTCTGTGGTAGCAATGACATGATCACACATCTGGTAAACCAGAAACTCTTTGCGGATACGCTCTTCAAAACGATAGGTTGTCTCCATTTCCGCTGCGCTCATGTCCGTGCCCATGGTCTCTTGTTTCCATGCGCCCAGCGAATGGGGCGTATGGATATGTGGGATTTCCAACTCCTCAGCAATCTTTTGCCCCGCCCAGCCGGCATCCCAATAGTGGGTATACACAATGTCATACCGCGTGCTGCTGGCGCGAATGGCCGACAACAGATTGGTGACAAAATCGCCTATATGGTCGTGCATATCTTCTTTGCGGATAAACTCTTTGCCGCCAAAGGGAATACGCCAGACGCGCAAATTGTTATTAACCTCATCCACTGCTAGTTGATCTTCAAAGAGGCGCGTTACCAGGTCAACTCGCCGCCCCAGGCGGCTAAATCGTTTCGCCAGTTCCAGAACATACACAACCTGCCCGCCGGTATCAGGCTTGCCCAATTCCGGCTCGGCGGCCACATAACCATGCAGTGAAATCATCAGGATGTTGTTCACACCTGTATCTAATAAATCCATCATCGTCAATTTTCCTTATGATTTTGGAGACCTGACAGGTTTTTCAAACCTGTCAGGCCTTTGCGTTTAATCAGGCCACAATGTGCAAATCGTGGCAGGCACGGATAAATTCAGAAGCCGACCAGGCCTGATACTCCTTCCCCATCGGCCGGCCGGTTGTGCCGTGTACCCATTCGTTAAATTCCCATTCGTTGAAGATGCCCAGTTTGTTCAACTCGGCCAGGCGATACAACTCTTGCAACGCCAGATCACGCAAGCCCAATTTGTTGAGGTAACGCACCCAATGGCCGCCCACAAAAGGCCAGATGCCGCCGTTGTGGTAATGGTGCGGCAAATTGAGCAGGTTAACGGTGTAGTACGGCCGCCAATCTTTGTCACCGGCCGTGACCACCGGATAGAGATTGGCTATGGGAAATGGTTCGTTGACACCCACACCCCACAAAAAACGAAAGGTCTGGCTGGCAGAGGGGGTGTCAATCACGTCGTAAAGGTACGCCAGAATGTTGCCCAAGGTGTCGCAGCGCCAGCTAAAGTCAAAGGGGGTGATCTGGGCAATGAGATACCGGGCGTCACCCAGGGAGAACTGATTTTCGGCAAAGGAAATGGGCTGGCCGGTTTTGGGTCGGGTGGTGGGCCAGAAGTTATCCACGATTTCCCGTTTGATCACTCTGGCCCAGCGCAAATAGTCGCCGGCGCGTTGTTCGTCACCGGACATTTGCAGCAGCCGGCCGAAGCTGATGTTGCAGCGATACCAGAGTACCTCGTCATAGAGGACGTTGTAGCTACGGCCGAACAAATCCGTCCAGTCACCAGCTTCGGGGATTTCCAACAGGGCGTCGTTATTGCTGTCGTGGGCGCTGAGCCAGTCCATCGTCCGCTGTAAATGGCCCAGGTAACGCCGCAAAAAGTCATGGTCGCGGGTCTGCTGCACGTAGGCGTTGAAGGCCATGATGAGCCACATGCCGCTGTCTACCGAGGCGATACCACCCACGCCGGAGTAATCGGGGCGCAGGCTGTCTATACTGACGTTGGCCGGTATCTGGCCGTTGGGCGAAATGTTTTCCAGCAGGGTGATGAAGGTCTGGCGCTGGCATTGGTGAATGTCGTCATCCTGGCTTTGCAGGGGCAATGAACCAAGAATGGTGATCGCCCCATCACGCGCCCAGACGCTGCGGTAATTTTCATCGGTGCCGGTGACTTCATTGTCGGTCAGGGAACAGGCGGAGAAACCCTGGGGGGTGATGTTGCGTTTGAGGGCTTCAATGGCTTTGTGGTAGCCCTGGCGGATGAAGGCAAGCTGTTCTGCGGTCAGGTGCTCGATCTCTTCACCGCCAGAGGTGCGGATGGTGTCATAGAGTTCGTTTGAGGCAGCCGATTGTTCGTCCTGGTCAATGGTGGCGATAACACGGTAATGTTGTAATCCGACCAAAACGGCATGGGCGCAAACTTGATGAGGCGGGGCGATGTAGAGGTCACGGCCGTGAACCAGTTCCAACAGTTCCGGCTGGGCATTGCCGGGAATGATGCCCCGTACCCCTTTCAGAGTGAACATGGCGCTGTCGTTGCCGCTGTCGCCGGCCACCAACAGTTGGCCGGTGGGACAACTGTTGCAGCAGCCAGCGCAGGGCGTTGCCTTTGTTGGCCCATTTAGGCAAGATGTCCAGGTGACGGCCGTTGGAATAGACAATATGCGCTTCCAGGCCGGCCTGTTCCAGGCCGTTCTGGATGGTTTCTATCTGCTCTGGGGCGGCATCATCAAAATACCAGCTAGATTTATAGGCATTTTGATAATGGGCCGGTTGGGCGATGATGTTAAAGGGGAGTTGGGCAATGAGTGGCTCAACCCGCTCACGCTGCCAGCCTTCCTCCAGAATTTCGGCAAACTCCTTGAGGATGGCCTGGGCGCGGCAATCATAAACCGACGTGCCCACACCGCTGATGATGTAGTCTGGCTGGGGCAGGATGTTTTGCCGGATGAGCTGCTGAACGTCGGGGAGGAGGCGGCCGGTGTTGTAACAGAGGGTCGGCCGTGTGCTTTCGGGTAGTTGTTCCCAAATTTCCTTGAATTGACGGGCGGCGGTGTCGTCGCCCAAGAGTGTGCCATCTAAATCCGATGAAAAAAAACGGATCGGTATAGATTCCAAAATATCTCCTTTTGTGTGTGACTTTGCTTGCTTCTGGGGCGGGATTATACCAGGGGAACGGCCGTCATTCACCCGCGCTCATTTTCCAGGACGGTATAGAGGCTCAGGTCTCCTTCACGGCCGTCGCTCTGAAACTGCTGCCAGACGGTCAAACCGGCGTCGGCGGCCAGTTGGGTTATGGCGGTGGCGTCCAAATGGCAGGCGTAGCGGTAGGCAAAATCGCCGCGTTGCCAGGTGAGCAGGTAATCATTTGGCTCCACATCATCAGGCGACAGGCCAATTTCTGACCAGGGGCGGATTTTGCGCTGCTGGCGGAGGTTGGTGGCAAACTGCCAGGTGGAGAGGAAGAGACGGCCGTCCGCCGCCAACCGTTCACGCATGGCTTTTAGCAACTGCAACCGATTCTCTCGCCCCGGAATGTGGTGCAATACTGCCAGGCAGACGATGGCGTCAAACTGGCCCAGGTCGGCCAGACAGTCAGGGTCGGTCAGGTCACGGCCGTAAAACACCCCCGCCACCTGCGCCCGCGCCACCTCCAGCAAACCGCCGCTAAAATCCACACCCACGTATTCACCGATGCTTTGTTGCTGCTGCACATATTGACCAAAACGGCCGTTGCCGCAGCCCACATCCAGCAAGCGCACACAAGGCTGGGGCAACAGTTCCCGCACCCTGGCAAAACCAGGATTGATCCCCTGCCGCGATTGCGAAAAATCAACCGCGTTCGCCTCATAAAACTGCCGGTTGAGGGCCAGTAACTTTTGCACAATTTCGGGACGCATCCCGGGTAGTGTACCACAGAGGCGGACAAGAGCGGGCGATTAAAATCATGGGCACACAAGGACGTTTGGACACGGCCGTAGACCGGACTTACAATTGGCGGAGAGGGATGTGTGGGTACGGCCGTGATAGAGTGAAACAGGCCGGTTCCGGTGGGCCAGGGTGGGGCGGCATGGTGGAAACACTGGCTGCACCTGTCAGCCGGAACCGCGCTAGAGCAATGGGATATTTATTTCTTGTAAGCAGCAAGAACCTACTCTGGTATAGCCAAGGTGAGAATGACCATGTTTAGACAAATATTTTTCAAGTTATTACACTATTTACTAACTGGTTTAGCTATTTTTTTGGTCAGTTGCTCCATCCAATTCCCTAGTGATGAGATTGTTCCAGAGACACCAGAATTGTTATCCCCCAGCCCTGTGAATACACCGCAGTCTACAATCGCCTCTAATTATTCAACAGCCGCAACCAGCATGGCACCTTTGCCAACAATAACGCTTAAGCCCACCCAAACGGCAAACCCAACATCAACACCTGACGTCACAGTTATACCTACGCCAGGAAGTATCTCTTGGGAAGATTGTCCCCAGGCTCTGACCAGCAGTTCCTCGTTGCTTCTGAATATGTCGGGCAGCATTTTATACAGTGTGGGACGAATTCGAGATGAGTTCCACCTAGATGAGATCGTCCCTCAACCTGGTATATGGGCAATTTCTGCAAAGAGCGCAATGCCTGGTTTGGTCTATGAATCATCTAGCAGTGGATTCATTTCACCAGATGGCTCTACACTATTAGTTACTACTCACAATGTTGAAGACCTGACGCAAGAGGTGGTTTTCTATAGTTTGGCAGACAATACGGAAGTCCGTTTGGTAATACCTTATGAGTTTTGGTTCCAGAAATGGTTGACTGATGGGCGTGTTCAGTTTGAGAAAGAATCAGAATTGGAGAAGGGGACTGGTGAAATTCGTGAGGTTTTACGTCTGGATCCCATTACCCAAGAGGTTGATGGGTTCGTTCAAGAACTTCATTTGCCAGATTTTGCATTCAACATATCGGAAGTAGAAAGATTTGGCTTATTTTATGGTTATCATGCGATTGACCCTACAGGTGAATTGATTCTTTACTCAGCGCAGCGTGATGATGAGGATTCTTTTGAGATTCGGTTGCTAAACGTCCAAACAGGCGAAGTTATCTGGCAACTAGAGTCCGTATTTTTGAGCAGTTCTTTACCGCAATGGTCTGACGATGGTAGCCATGTTATTTTTGATGTGAGCAAGTCTATTCCTGGTACTAATTCGGTTTGGAGTGAGATCATTAGCCTTAATCGAAGTGGTCAAATTGAAACATTACCACCACAGCCTTTTCCTCTGGCTGCGGAAGGATTGAGTTACTACTCACGTTCACCGAACGGCCGTTATCTCTTTTACCTTGCTTTAGCCAACGATGTTCAAACTTTTAGTGTTGAGAACAGAGCTTTTATCGTTGATATAGTTACAGGGCAGATAGGCGAGATCTGTGATCCTGGAACGGTTTTCATTGCTTCTATACCGGGCAGGCAGTCAGATGGTTATTGGTTGCGAAATGGGCAGCTCGTTTATCGTGTTTTAGTCGAGAAGGGTGGACAAGTAGCCCACTCTCTAAGGGTGCTAGACATACCTTCGTGGACAGCCCAGGAAGTGTTCGAGGCTGAACCGGGATATGGAGTTAATGTTTTTGGCCAGACATCCATTGAATATCCCCAGTGACAATAAAGGTCACATGTGTGCAACGGATGGAGATACACCCCCTCACCTGCTCACCCCATCATGGAAGGGATCTCCGTAACAAAAGTTAGTACGACTGCCTTGTCTGGGGTGCGCTTGACACGCCAACGGCCGTCACTATACTTTCGCCGCACGTATCACCAGTAGATGGAAATGGGAGGAGTGGGCATCCTCAGATGCCCGCCGGTTCGCATCTGAGGATACCCACTCCGCTTCGATTTGCTGACAATACAGAGGTATTTTTATTTGGTCAACCGTTTCTTCAGGCATAAAACCATCCCCTGGATCTGGCTTATTTTCATCGTGGCCTTGTTTGTGCGCCTCTACCGTTTGAGCAGCGCCCCACCCGGCATCAGCGGCGACGAAATGTTCAACGCCATAGATGTCGCCAACATCAGTTGGCGTAACTTACCCATCTATTTTGAGGGCAACAACGGCCGTGAAGCCCTCTTCTTCTACCTGATGGCCCTCTCCACCGGGCTGCTAGGGCCGACCATTTTTGCGCTCCGTTTACCGGCGGCGTTGCTCGGCGTGGGCACTGTGCTGCTGGCTTATGGGCTGGGGCGTGATGCGTTCCATCGGCATGTGGGTCTGTTGGCGGCAGGGTTAACGGCCGTCTCCCTCTGGCCTATCATGGAATCTCGCTGGGCTTTACGCGCCGTCAGCCTCACCTTTTTTACGACCCTGACCGTTTTTTTGATGATGCGCGGCTGGCAACACGGCCGTCGCCGCGATTGGCTGCTAGGCGGCGTCGCCCTTGGCCTGACCATGTACACCTACATCCCTAGCCGCGTTTTCCCGGCCGTCATTCTGGTGTGGCTGGTCTGGTTGTGGTGGTTCGATTCGGCCCGGCTGCGCCAACAATGGCGGCCCATCGCCCTCAGTTTGCTTCTGGCCCTGCTCATCTTCCTGCCCTACGGCCTCTATATGCAACAAAATCCCGAAAAAGTGAACCAGCGCATCAGTGGCCTCACCATCGCTCTGGAAGACGCCGTTCAGGATGGTCAGTGGCACCAATTAGGCCAATCTATCACCGCCACCCTCAAAACCTTCACCATACAAGGTGACATGGACTGGCGCTACCACCTCTCCGGCCAACCCATCTTTGACCCCCTCACCGGCCTCTTTTTCTACCTCGGTTTTGTCCTCTGCCTCTGGTTCGCCTTCAAAAAAGATGGGCGAACGGAGAGCGAATCTCCCGTTTCAACCCAACCTGCCTACGCTCTCATTCTCATCTGGCTGGCTGCCATGCTCGGCCCCAATCTCATCATAGATGACAAACCGTCCTTCCTGCGGGCGGCGGGGGCCATAGTGCCCATTTATCTGGTCACAGCCGTCGCCCTGCACACCCTTGCCCGCCAACTCAGCCACCAGTGGCCGCGCCTCAAGCCCCTCTTGCCGGTTGTGGCGGTCGTAGCTCTTGGCCTCATCCTGGTGCGAAGCTGGCACGATTATTTCAATGTGTGGAACAATCATCCCGAAGTGCGCCACATCTACCAGGCGCAATTAGTCGAGATCAGCCGTTACTTAGCAGAGAATCCGCTGCCGCCAGAGGATCGCCTCTTTATCGGCCATCTCTATGCCTACGACCATGCGCCGCGAACCTGGGACTATTACAACGGCCGTCCGCTCGACTGGTTCCTGCCGGAGCAAAGTTTCCCGCTTGTCCCCGGCAACGCCTGGTATGTTGTGTTGGATGAAGCCCCGGCCGTGCCCGAACTATTTGCCCAACTACCGCTGCAAAAAGCCTCTACCATCACCTATCCAGACGGCCAACCGGTGGCCACCCTGTACAAATGGGTCGGCGACAGCGAGGAGGTAATGGGGGAAACAACTGTAAACCTGCGCTTCCAAAAGGCCCCCACCCTCATTGGCTATGAGTTGCCCGCTGATCTATATCGGGGTGACAGCATCACCCTCACCACCATCTGGCAAATCCCCCCTGAACTGCCGCGTTTGCCCAACCAACTCATCTTTGTGCAACTGGAATTAGAAGACGAAAACGGCAACATCTGGGCCAAAGCGGATAGCATCCTCGGCTACCCCCAGGCAAGCTGGCAGCCAAATGACACCTTCATCCAACTGATGACGCTGGACATCCCCGATGGGATGCTGCCCGGCAGCAGCTATCTGCGCTTCACGCTGCATGACGGGCAAGGCACTATCTACGGCCGTGTAGAAGATAACCACAACGCCGGCCGCTTAGGCCCCCACCTCATCCGCAGCCGCCCCCTGGCCGACTTCCAATTACAGCCCGACATGCTGCTCTTTGACAACACCCTGGCCCTGCAAAGTGCCGACTTTAGCACCCTGTTAGCGCCTGGCCTGCCGCTCAACATCGCCCTGGACTGGGTAGCTGTGCAACCGCCTACGGCCGATTACCAGGTCGAGTTCCAGCTTTGGCTGCCAGAGACGGCCGAACCTTATCTCACCCAGCGGTCCGCCATCTGGCCGGATCTGTATCCTACCTCCCAATGGCAGGCCAATGAGCAGGTGAGCAGTTTCCACCAATTCGACGTCCCAGTAGACATTCCCACAACGGCCGTGCCTCACCTGCGCCTGCAACTCTTGACACCTTCCGGCGAACGTGTGCCCATCACCCAGGGCGACAACACATTGGCCGAGATGACCTTGAGTTTGCGTGAGCATCTGTTTGAGCCGCCGGTCATGAGCCAACCGCTGCCTCTGGCCGCCCAATTTGGTGATTCTATTCAGCTACTTGGCTATGACATAGACATTGGCAATGACCAGATTGACCTCATCTTGTACTGGCAGGCTCTTACCACGCCGCCCGATCATTACACCGTTTTTACCCATGTGACGGGAGCCGATGGACAAATTGTGGGGCAGTTTGATGGCCCGCCATCGGGTGATGCCTGGCTCACCGGCACCTGGCTGCCCGGTGAAGTGGTGATTGACCGGCGTACCATTCCCCTGCAACCCAATCTGGCGGCCGGTTCCTATGGTCTGCTAGTGGGCTTATACAAGGCCAGCGACGGCCAACGCCTGCTCGTCACGCTAGATGGGCAGCCGCAAGCAAATGATCAACTGCTGTTAACGGCCGTGACCCTACCCCCAACCCCTTAAACCTGACAGGTCTTGGGAGACCTGTCAGGTTTGCCCATCAGTAGCTCTTATTCGCTGGCGGTTGGTGACAAACCAGGCACGGCCGTCGGCCGTTTGCACCCACACCGCCGGGCTGTCATGGCGAATGACCAAGCCGGGGAGCCACACGCCATCCAGCAAAATTTCTACGGCCGTGCCCACCGCATATAGCACCGTCAACCGTTCCGCCAATTTGCCAATCCCTCCGGAAGAGATCAGGGGATTGGGAGATTATGAGATTTTGCAGTCTCCCAATCTCCTAATCTCCCAATCTCTTCAGCCTCTCCAACCGCATCGGTTCCCCCTTCACCAACCACGTTGGCTGCGAGAGGAGGGTGTATGCCTGGGCGAAGTACGGCCGTGCCGCCTCCGCCTGCCCCAACGCCAACAAACATTCCGCCAACTCTTCGTAGACAAACCCATCTGAGATCGCTCCGCTGGTTTCAATCTCCTGCAAGATCGCCTGTTGCCTGCCCAACGCCTCATCCAGCCGCCCCAACGCCCGCAATACACGTGCCACACTCCAATACGCTATGCGAATTGCTTCGGCATTGGCGGGCTGGGTGGCCTGCCGCCAGACGACCGCTTCCTCAAAAATCGCCAGTGCCTTTTCATACGCGCCAGCATCAAAGTATGTCCAGCCGATGTTGTTGAGCAGCGAGCCTTGCCAACCCTGGGCACGTTTGTCCGGGGAACGGCGAGCCCGTTCCAACGCCGTCAGATTCCACTGCAACTGCTCCGCCGGGCCAGCCACGGCAATGCCGAGCATGTGGGCGGCGTCAATGGTGAAAAAATCGGCGGCGATGCCGGTCTGTACGCCCAAATCATAAGCCTGTTGGAAAAGAGGCACGGCCGTCGCCGCCTCCCCCGCCGAGTTAAATGTCCGTCCCCGCTCCAACAAATAGCGCATCTGGGCAATGGCGTACTGGGGCGTCAGCTTCGGTTCCACTTCGTCCAAAATGGTATGGGCTTCGGCAAAGTGGCCCTGCAAACTGTGGGTACGCGCCAGTTGGGTGAGCAGTTCCAGATGATAACCCACATCACCCGATTGTTCGGCCAGGGGCAACAGTTCACGGAAGCGCACGGCCATGCCTGCCGGGTCATTGTAGTCCCAGAGGTCGAAAAGGTTGGGGAGCGGTATTTCAGACATAATGGCAGAACTATTGGCTAACGGAGTAATTTAGCGTCTCAACTTATGCAAATCACCAGTCATTCCAAGCTGAGTCGGCGGAGCGAGGAATCCCTCTCTTGCACAAGGAGGAGGGATTCCTCCTCGAAGACTCATCGGAATGACACACGAAGTGTTTTACCTGTGATGAACACAAACTTTTCGCCAGAATTGAAGAAGGGCAAGAAGACCAAACCGCCGCCGGTTCTGGTGTGTTGCGCTGTGCCCTGAGAGCGAAAGGATAAAGGGTGTATCAGGCGGGCTTACCGGAACAGCGGTAAGTCCGCCTTTTTTATTTTCCAATTTATTAGCTCTGGCCGGTCTTCAGACCGTGCCCGGTGTGGCTCGGTCTGGAAGACCGGCCACAGCAGTACAAATCAATAGGAGTTGAACGATGAACAATTTTGAATGTCCAGAGTGTGGTGGAGAGGTGGCGGTGGGCACGGCCGTGCTGCCCGGCGAAATCCTGGAATGTCCCGACTGTGGCGTGGAACTGGAAGTGACCAGCACCCACCCGCTGCAATTGGAACTGGCCCCGGAAGTGGCGGAGGATTGGGGGGAGTAGAACGTAGTTCGTAAATCGTAATCCGTGATCCGATTACGGGTTACGAATTACGGACTACGGGTTACGGATTGCCGCTATGAGAATAGGTATTTTAGTTTCACGAATCCGCGTAGAGGAAAAGTTGCTCATTGAAGAGATGGAGCGGCGCGGGTTGGACTATGAGTTGATTGATGTGCGCACGGCCGTGCTCAACTTGATGTGCCCCGCTGAATGGAGGCGTTTTGATGTCATCCTCGACCGCTGCGTCAGCCATACGGCGGCGCTGGCCTGCCTGCAAATCTGGGGCGCGTGGGGGATTCGCTGCGTGAATACGGCCCAGGTGGTGCAGGTGTGTGGCAGCAAATTGGAGACAACGTTGGCGCTGGCCCAGGCCGGTGTGCCCTCACCGCGTACCCAGATCGCCTTCTCGCCGGAAAGCGCGTTGGCGGCCATTGAGCAGATGGGCTACCCGGTGGTGTTGAAACCGGCGGTCGGTTCCTGGGGGCGGTTGCTGGCGAAGGTGAATGACCGCGAGGCGGCGGAAGCGATTTTGGAACACAAAGCTACCCTGGGGTCTTACCAGCACTCCGTTTTTTACATCCAGGAATATGTGGACAAACCGGGGCGGGACATCCGCAGCTTTGTAGTGGGTGACGAAACGATTTGTGCCATCACCCGCCATTCCGCGCACTGGATTACGAATACGGCGCGGGGCGGGCGGGCCGAAAATTGCCCCGTGACGCCGGAGATTGATGCACTCTCGCGGGCGGCAGCGGCCGCTGTAAGCGGTGCGGCCGTTGGCGGCGGCATTGTGGCGATTGATTTATTGGAAACGGCGGACGGCCGTTTGCTGGTGAACGAGGTCAACCACACCATGGAGTTCCGTAACAGCATCGCCCCGACGGGAGTGGATATTCCGGGGCGGATTGTGGATTTTTTGATGAAGTGAGTAGTAAGCAGTGAGCAG
>CAYXUZ010000015.1:0-23324 GCA_964467705.1 uncultured Ardenticatenaceae bacterium
GGACGATCAGCCCGGCGGCGGCCAGTTCTTGCAACTGCTTTTCGGTGGTGTTGGTGGCGGCGAGTACGGCCGTTTCCTCTGGCAATGGGTCATCACTTTGCAGCAAATAGGCCAGCACGTCGGCCTGTTTGTTGGCACGGCCCAGGCTGGTCACGGCCGTGTGCCAGCGTTCCGGCGCGGCGATCAGTTCGGCGGTGCGAATGGTCTTGGGGCGGATGCGGGGCGGATCGAGGACGGTCGCTTTGCGCAGGATATTACGGCGGGCGAGTTGGGTCACGGCCGTTTGCCAGTCTCCCTTCTCACCTGCCTTACGCAGCGCCGTTTGCAACTGCCGCCCGCGCATATCCCCTTTCTCACGCACAATCTCAATGATTTTGGCTTGCAGGTCGGTGAGACGGCCGTGCCCATCCCAATACGGATTCATCCCCACCGTTGTATCCGCCCAGCGCGTCAATCCCGGCGGCAGCATCAGCCGCAAACAACTGTTCAGGGGGGCCAGGTAGCGTTGACTGAGCCACTGTGCCAGTTCAATTTGCCACCAATACAAGACCGGCTCCGGGTCTATCAGGGCGATGATCGGTTTCGTCTCCTCCACCGGGGCCGTATCATCAAAAGCGATGATCACTCCCTGCGCCAACCGCTGCCCAAACTCCACCTCCACCAGATGCCCCACGCGCAAGGTGCGGGCCATATCACGCGGCACATGGTAATGGAAGGTGCTTTCCAACGGCGCTTCAATGTTGATAACCAGTTCAGCAAACATACGTTCTAAAGCGTAGTACGGATTGGGCGGGGCGTCAAGGAATTAACCACGGATGTTACGGATGGGGCGGATGACAACGGATAAAAGAAAATCCGTGACAACCCGTTTCATCCGTCCAATCTGTGGTTAATCAGGATATAATCCCGCACACTCTGAAAAAGGCAGGCTATTTTGATGCGTATTTTGATTACAGGTGGCAATGGACAATTGGGCGCAGCTTTGCAGGCGGTGTTGAGTGGGCATGAGGTCACGGCCGTAGACATAGATACCGTAGACATTACCGACAAAGCAGCGGTGTATACGGCCGTGTCCACCGCCCGCCCCGATCTGCTCATCCACTGTGCCGCCTACACCAACGTAGATGGCTGTGCCCGCGACCCGGAATTGGCCTACCGTGTCAATGGTCTGGGCACCCAAAACGTGGCTCTGGCCTGCCAGCAGTTTGGCGTGGAGATGGTACACGTCAGCACCAATGAGGTCTTTTCCGGGCGAGAGCCGGGCGGCTATGAGGAGTGGATGGCGCGGGAGCCGGTGAATGCTTACGGCCGTAGCAAAGCGGCCGCCGAAACCCACGTGCAAGCCATCCTCAACCGGTATTACATCGTGCGTACTGCCTGGCTTTATGCCCCTGGTGGGCGCAATTTCATCCATGCCATCCTCAGCCGCGCCAGAGAAACGGGGCAGGTGCGTGTGGTCACGGACGAAATCGGCAACCCCACCTACGTCAACGACTTAGCCGCCGCCATTGCCCAACTGATCGAGACGCACCAGTATGGTACTTACCACTTTGTGAACAGCGGCGCTTGCTCGCGTTGGCAGTTTGCCAACGAAATTTTGCGGCTGGCAGGGCTGACCGATGTGGTGAACACACCTATTTTGAGTAAGGAATTTGGTCGGCCGTCTACCCCACCCCCCTTTGGTGCTCTGCACAATATCGCCGGGGCGGCATTGGGGATCACGCTACGGCCGTGGCCGGAAGCTCTGGCCGAATACATGCGTCACCATGTTGGCTAGACCCATTCCAGAAATCGTTACTTGCTTTGGCTGATGCGGTAGGGGCACGGCCGTCGCCCCATCACTACCCCTCAGCGCCATATCAGGTCATTCCACTGTCACACTTTTCGCCAGGTTGCGCGGTTGGTCTACGTCGCAGCCCCGGCGCACGGCCGTGTGGTAACTGAGCAACTGCATGGGGATACTGTTCACCACCGGGGCCAGCAACGGTGGCGTTTCAGGCACGTAAATGACGTAATCGGCTTCGGCGGCAACGGCCGTGTCTCCCTCCGTCGCCAATGCAATCACCGTGCCCCCCCGCGCCTTCGCCTGCTGAATCTGGCTGACCATCTTGTCATACAGCGCGTCTTTGGTAGCAATCGCCACCACCGGCATCGTCTCGTCAATCAGGGCAATGGGGCCATGCTTCATCTCCCCCGCCGGATAGCCTTCGGCGTGAATATAGCTGATCTCTTTCAGCTTCAATGCCCCTTCTAGCGCCACCGGGTAGTTGATGCCCCGCCCCAAAAAGAGAAAATCGCTGGCCTTAAAAAAGTGATGGCTCAACTCTTCATATTCCGGGTCATGATCCAGCACCCGCCCGGCCAGGTCAGGCAAATGGGCCAGATCATCGGCCAGTTGGCGCAGTTTTGTTTGGGATACGGTACCTCGCAATTCGCCCAATACACAGGCCAGCAAATAGAGGTCTACAATGGAGGTGGTAAACGCTTTGGTGCTGGCCACGCCAATTTCCGGTCCCGCCTGCATGGCAATGTAACCATCGGAAATACGCATGGATTGGCTGCCAAAGGCGTTGACGATAGACCACAAGATCGCCCCAGACGCTTTGGCCTGTTCACTGGCCGCCAGCGTATCGGCTGTTTCACCGGATTGGGTAATGGCGAGCACGGCCGTGTCCCCATCCAATATCGGCTCGTAATAGCGAAACTCCGAAGCGTACTCCACCTCCACCGGCACACGGGCGATAGACTCGATCATAAATTTGCCCACCAGCCCGGCGTAGTAGCTGGTGCCGCAAGCCACAATGAATATCTTTTTCAGCCGTTTTGCCAGTTCCGGCTTCAGGTTCATTTCTGGCAAGGTGATGTGTCCCGTTTCAAAGTCCACCCGCCCCCGCAGGGTGTTAATGATCGCCTGGGGCTGCTCAAAAATCTCTTTTTGCATGAAATGTTTGAACTCCCCTTTGGCCGCGCTCACCGGGTCCCAGGCGATGGCATGGATTTCTGGGGTAATCGCCTTCCCCTCCAGATCGGTGACGCTGTAGCCCTGGCGCGTCACCCGCGCCATCTGGCGGCTTTCCAGGAAAATCATGTGGCGGGTGAATTCCAAAATGGCGGGGATGTCTGAGGCGATAAACATCTCATCCTGGCCCACGCCCAATGTGATCCCACCGGCATTGCCCAGCCGGGCACAAATGAGCGTGTCCGGGTGGTCAATGCTCATCACGACCACAGCGTTAGCCCCCCGCAACTGGCGCAAGGTCTGGCGCACGGCCGTTTCCAACCCCAGCCCACTCTCCAGATACCGCTCCACCATCTGCACAATCACTTCCGTGTCCGTCTCTGAATCAAAGCGCACCCCTTCAGCCATCAAATCATCGCGCAGTTCCACGTAATTTTCGACGATGCCATTGTGTACCAGGACAACACGGCCGTTCATGCTTACATGCGGGTGGGCGTTGCGTTGGCTCGGCTGCCCGTGCGTGGCCCAGCGGGTGTGCCCAATGCCAATATGCCCATGCAGCGGCGACTGCGCCATCATCGTTTCCAGATTGCCCAGCTTGCCCACATCCCGCCGTAGGGCAATATGTCCATTTTGGGCCAGCACCGCCACCCCGGCCGAATCATACCCCCGGTACTCCAGCCGCTTCAGCCCACCCAACACCACTGCGGACGCTTCCCGCGCCCCAATATAGCCAACGATACCACACATAATGAACCTCCATAAGAAAGTAAGCAGTGAGCAGTAAGCGGTAAGCAGTGGCATGACTGCTCACTGTTTACTGCTAACCGCTCACTACAGTGTGGCGACCCTCGATTGTATATTTCGTGGGGACGCCCCTTCGTAAGAGAGTGAGCAGTAAGCGGTTGGCAGTAAGCAGTGGTATTACCTTCGACTGCTCACTGCTCACTGTTAACTGCTCACTTCATACTATAAATCGGTCACTTCCCACTCCTTTTGTCGGCCGATTACTCGCGTCGGTTTGTGGAATGGTTCTCAATTGAAGGGGCTTTGATTCAGAGTGTGACCGCTCTGGAAGGCATCCGCTGATCTTTCGATTTTCCAGCGGACGTATAAACGTCCGCCGTTAACCCCACCTCGCGGTGAGGAACCTTCACCTCGTCAGCGGGTCTACATGCACACCTGTCAGGTCTTTTGAGACCTGACAGGTGTAAATACAAACCCGCCCATGCGCTCATCTTGCCCTGTTAACGTGGTGTGGACTGTAGCGGGCGGCGGTTACGGCCGTGCTTAACACCCACACCCCCCCTTTTTACCCTGCTTTCGCTAATCGTCAAATGAGGCGTGAGGCGTGAGAATGGGTCACACCTCACATCTCACACCTTCCTCACCCATCTGTACTATTTTTCACAAGGGGATTGACAGTTACTTCGGACGCCATATAATTAGCAAACCTAATAGTTAGGCGAACGAACAATATGAGAGTTGAAACCGGGTTTTTATTCAAAACCCGGTTTCTTTTGTGAACAATGTCTGAACCCACTTTAGTAGCGACGGAAATTATCCGCACCATCCCCACGATCATGCGCGTGATGGCCGCCGAACTGCGCAAACAGCACACGCAGCTACTCCCGGCACAGTTAGGTGTGCTGGGGGCGTTGTCCATCCATTCCTGCAACCTGAGCGAACTGGCCGAGCTGAGCGGCGTCAGCCTGCCCACCATGTCCGGCACCGTCAGCCATATGGTCGGCCAGGGCTGGATACAACGCACCCGCTCTCCGCATGACCGGCGCATGATTATGCTGGAACTGACGCCAAACGGCCGTACCCTACTCGACCAACTCGTGCAACACATCGTCGCCCATCTGGCCGACCTGTTAACACCCTTATCAGCGGAAGAACTTACGGCCGTTGCCCATGGCCTGCTCAATTTACAAAAAGTGTTCCCACCGTTGGAACCATTTAAGAAAGAGTAGCAGGTAGCAAGCAGCAGGTGGCAGGTAAAAAGAGACTTGCCACCTGCTGCTTGCCACTTGCAACCATTTACAAGGAGTACATCCATGCTATCCAATCTGTTCGACAAAATAACTGGTCTATCGCTCCGGTTCCGGTGGATCACCATTGGCATTGCCATGATTATCATGGTCGCCGGTATCTACTCGATGACCAAACTCAACCAGGAACTGCTGCCGCGCGTGGAGTTTCCGCAAACAGTGGTCATCATCCAATGGCCGGACTCTGAATCCGCCGACCAATTCCTGGAAGAAGTCACCATTCCTCTAGAAGAGAAATTGCAAGCAGTAGACGGGGTGTTGAACGTGGAATCCACCACCAACCCCACCTTTGCCTTCCTCATCGCCCGGTATGACTTTGGTCTGAACCAGGAGCGCATTCTGGAAGACATCAACGGAGCTATCGAAAGTGCGGGGCTGCCGGACACGGCCGAACCCCAGGTACTCAACTTCAGCTTTAGTGATTTGCCGGTGGTCATTGCCAGCGTCTCGTCGTCTGAACTGACACTGGCCGAGCTGAAAACCCTCGTCGAATCCGACTTGAAACCATCACTCGAAGGGCTGGACCCGGTGAGCCGTGTGGCTGTCACCGGCGGGCAGGAACTACCCGACGAAACGGCCGTCGAGCCTGTAGCTGAAGCGCCAGAAGAAGAACCAGCCCCCACCGCCACCCCCGAAGACCCCGGCCGTCTGCCGCAAATCATCATTGACGGCGCGGCCGACATGGGCATTGAAATTACCCACGCTCAGGACATCAGCGTTGACCTGCTGCGCAGCATCAGCGACCGGCCCACGGCCGACCAGGACGTAATGACCCTGCTGGCCGTCTTCCCCACCGACCTGCTGACTTATGTGCCCGCGGAAACACTCTCCTACCTGCCAACAGAGTACATGGAAACGCTCGACCCGGCGCTGGTAGCGGAACTGGATGCACTGGCGGCCGACTTTGGTGGCGTGGGGCAATATACCCTGGCCGAAGCGACCGCCGCCCTGTCTGGCAATCAGGTTGCGGAAGAAGAAGCAACAACTGAACCCACCGAAACCGAAGCCGTCACGGAAACGGCCGTGCTGCCCACCTTTGCCCCCGTTGACCTGCCCGAAACGTGGATCGCCGGGGCCGCCCAGATGGGCCAGCCCATCACGACCACCGCTGACATCACGCCCGAAATCATGCAGGCCATCGCCAGCCTGGCCCCAGAGCAACTGGCTGAATTGACGCCGGAAATGTGGCGGGCGCTGCTGCCGGAAGTCACGGCCGTAGCCCTGCCCCTCGTCGAAGCTGATTTAGACCCGCTGCTGGTGCAACAGCTACAGGCCATTCAAGCCGCCGCCAATGGCGAAGCGCCGCCCGCCGTGGAACTGCCGCAATCCTGGCAAGAGTTCACCGCCGGCATGGGCATGCCCATCACCAGCACCGCCGCTTTTGCCAATTTGCCGCCGCAAGCGTTCGCGGCCATGTCTGGTGACAATGTGCCTCCGGAACTGCTGGCCGACTTGACCCCGGAAGTGCTGCTAGGGATGCCCGCCGAACTGCTGGCTTTCCTGCCGCCTGAACTGTCCGCCAATCTGGATGAAGGCATGATCCAGACCTTCACCAACATCAGCATTGCCGCTAACCGCCATGAACTGATGCTGGCGGCCGAAACAGAAGAGACGCCAGAGGAAGGGGAGGCGGCCGCAACCGAACCCACCCCTGACCCCGCCCGCCTGCCTGACCTGCTCATTCAAGGCATGGCCCAGGCCGGGCTGGAACTGGAATATGCCCAAGACATCAGCCCGGACATGATGCGCATGTTGGCTGGTTTTGGCCCGCAGGCCATTCAAGCCCTGGCCCTGCTCACCCCGGATAACCTGCGCCTGTTGCAGCCGGAAGTAATCGCCCTGCTGCCGGTGGAATTCCTGGACACGCTGGACGCCGATTTGCGCGCCGAACTGGACACCCTGGCAGCCGAATTTGGCGGCGCAGGCGCATTAGCCGCCGCCGAAGCCGAAGTAGCGGCCGCCGCCTCCGCGGAAGCGCCCGCCCTCACCGGCATCTGGGCCGAACCGGCCCCCGATGGCTCTGCGCCACTTTTCACAACAGCCTTCGATCTCATCAACAACGGTTTTATGCCCACAGCCGCCGAACTGCTCAACTTCATCCCCGGTTCACCCAACGGCGAACAGGCCCCGCAGCTTATCGCTGACCTGTCGCCCGAAGTAATCGCATACCTGGCCGAAAATGAGGAAGGGTTCCTGGAAAACCTGGAACCCACCATCCTGGAACTGATGTCGCCGGAGACGCTCACTTTCATGCTGGAAAATTACCCAGACGCCTTTGATGCTGACCTGACAGCGCGGCTGGAAGGGGTTGCGGCCGGTACGGTAACAGTCTTTGTGCCCGAAGCATCCGTCACACGCACGGACGGTGATCCGGCGGTGCTGGTGCAGGTGTTTAAGGGTGGCGAAGAAAATACCGTTGCCACCGCGCACGAGATTTTTGAGGTGATGACGGCTTTTGAAGAAGCACATCCGGGCATGAGAACGGCGATGGTCTTTGAGCAGGCGACGTTTATTGAGGAATCTATCGCGGGCGTCACCCGTGAAGGTTCGCTGGGGGCGATCTTTGCCATCCTGGTGATTCTGGTCTTTTTGAGCGGCCGTATCGGCGGGCGGTATAAGTTAAGCTGGCGGGCTACATTGGTCACGGCCGTGTCCATCCCCCTCTCCATCTTCACCGCCCTCCTGCTCATGGAATGGATTCCTATTACCGTCGGCCAGAGCTTGCAAGATGTAGCCAACAGCAGTGGCAACAGCGCCCTCATCTTTATCGCCCGGCTCTTCCCAGATTCGGTGACGCTGAACATTATGACCCTGAGCGGTCTCACCGTAGCCATCGGCCGCGTGGTGGATGACGCTATCGTGGTGCTGGAAAATTCCTACCGCCACATTCAGCGCGGCGAAGAAACGAACGCCGCCATCCGCGCCGCCACCCGCGAAGTGGCTATCGCCATCTTCTCCGCCACCGTCACCACCATGGTCGTCTTCCTGCCCCTCGGTTTTGTGGGTGGCATCATCGGCTCTGTGTTTATGCCTTTTGGCGTGACGGTGGCCTGGGCATTGGCGGCCAGCTTTGTGGTCTCCATCACCGTCGTGCCGGCGCTGACCTCTCTGTTCATCAACAAAGAGAACATCCCCGAAGAGCGCGAAACAACCATGCAGCGCTGGTACACCCCCATGCTGCAATGGGCCTTAACCCACCGCGGGCTGACCCTGCTTGGTTCGACGGTGGTTTTCTTTGGCAGCCTCTATCTGCTGGCGCAGTTGCCCCAAAGCTTCATCCCCGCTTTGGGTGAACCGACGATTAACGTAGGTATTGAACTGCCTGGCGGTACATCCATTCTGGAAACCAACGAAGCTGTAACCCAATTTGAAGAGGAACTCAGCGATATTACGGGGCTGGGCACCATTCAAACCGAAGTCGGTGGCGCGGGCGGTTTTGAAGCGATGTTTGCTGGTGGCAGCGTCAGCCAAAATATGGCGAACGTGACCATCAGCGTGGAAGACCAGGACGAACTGGACGCGCTGACGAAGGCGGTGCGGGCCAAAGCAGTAGCCCAGTTTGGCGAAGAGAACGCCACCGTTTCGGCCGCTTCGCAGACGGGTTTTGGCGGTTTTGCCCTCACCCTTACCGGAGATTCGCTGGAAGAATTACTGCCGGTGGTGGAAGATGTGAAAGCGGCCATTGAGTCGGTTGACCTGGAAGGGGACGGCATACCGGACATTGCCAATGTGACCAGTTCGGTGGACGACCTGCTGGCCGGGAATGGCAGTGGCAGCACGGTGTATATCCGCATTGACGGCCGTCCCGCCATCAGCTTCGGTGGTGAACTGGAAACACAGAATACGTTGGGCGTCACCAATGAAGCCAAAGCCGCCATTCTGGCATTGGACAATCTGCCTGCTGGCGCGGAAGTCAGCGAAGGGTTTGAGTCGCAGCAGCAGGTGGAAGGGTTTGAATCCATGCTGCTGGCGATTGGTATCTCCATCGTGCTGGTGTATGTGGTCATGGCGTTGACCTTCCGCAGTCTGATTCTGCCCTTTGTGATCCTGTTTAGCCTGCCGTTTGCCCTGGTGGGGGCGGCCATTGCCCTCTTTGTGACGGGCAGTGTGTTGGGCATCTCTGCGCTCATCGGTTTTATGATGCTGGTGGGTATTGTGGTAACCAACGGGATTGTGTTGATGGAACTGGTGCAGCAGCTCCGCCATCGCGGCATGAGTACGTATGATGCGCTGGTGGAAGGCGGCCGTACCCGGCTGCGCCCCATCTGGATGACTGCGCTCACCGCCATTCTGGCGCTCATCCCGTTGGCGGCCAGTGCGGAAGCGGGGGCCATCATCGCCTCTGACCTGGCGCGGGCAGTGATGGGTGGTCTGCTGGTCAGCACCGCGCTGACGCTCATCGTGGTGCCGGTGGTGTTCTACCTGTTTGGCGATATTACCGACTGGATCGGAAAGAAGTTAGGCCGCGCCGGATAGAGAGAGTACACGGACGCTGTTTGTCATCAATTGTTGTAGGGTGGAGTCAAGGAAAAGAACGAGGGTGGTGGGCTGCACGCCCACCACCAGGTTAAGTTATTTCAAGTCTATGGAACAATGTCAATGGCGTCTGCCACCTCACCGGCAAAGCCATTGGCTGAGCCGTCCCAATACATGCTGAACGTACAGGTGGTGGTTGACCCCAACGAACCGGGAGCACAAATGAAGATGTCGGCCCCATCACCGCTAACGCCGGTCACGTTGAACGTACCCAACATTGTCAGGTAAATGGCGTTGTTGGCGTTGTTCACCCAGGCGCCGGTGGTATCTTCGTTGGTGGTAGTCAGGCCAACATCAGAGCCGTCGAAGTAGAGCGCCCAGGTGCCGGCCGTGGTGCTGCCCAAAGATGTGGCAGTAAACGCCAACAAATCTTCGTCAGCCCCAGAAACACCGGTGACACTGGGATTTCCGGTAGTGCTAATGAGCAAACGGCCGTCGGGCGCAAACCCAATCGCATCAATATCTTCGGCATTAGTGGTCAGACCTACATCTGAGCCATCAAAGTACCAGGAGAACGTATTGGTGGAAGGGGTGTAGCGCACAATGTCGGAGTCATCTACCGTACCAAGACTGCCAATGGTCACGGCCGTGTCAAAGCTCATCAGAATCGTGCCGTCACTTTGAATATCAAAAGCGTTCAGATCGGCCGTGACCCCGATAGTGGACAAGTCCAAAAACTTTGACCAGCTACCGGCGTTATAAGCCAGAATATCCTCATCAGCAAAGCTGACACCACCCACCGTGCCGTCAGTGCTAGAACTGACGTAGATGGTGCCGCTGCCAGACGGTGGTGTGGCCGAGGGAGTAGGTGTGTTTGTGGGCGTCGGCGTGTTGGTTGGTGTGGCCGTTGGGCCAGGCGTTGGCGTAGGGCCGCCGCTGCATCCAGGGAAAGCAAAGGAGCCAATCCGCGTTTGCCAGTTTGTGCCCGTGGAGATGTAATACTCGGTGGTGTACCAGAAGGTGCAGCCGTCTACATCCACCGTCATGCCCGAATAGTCACCCCATCGGTTGTAACTGGTCTGTGACCCCGTACCGGCAATCAGCGTGGCCTCACCCTGACTCAAATTGTTGAGCGGGTCGCTGGCCAATCGCCCCGCATAGCGGATTTGCGGATTGATGCTGGAGCTAGAGGCACTGTAACCCACCGCCATATTGCCCTGGCTATCTACGCCTACACTGCCCATCCAACGATGTGTCGAATCCGGCTGGTACGTGCCTTGTTGGAATACGGAGGGGGTGCCGCTCAGGTTACGGAACTCATACCAGCGAATACCGGCCACACCACCAGAAGAGACAGAATGTGTCACCCATAAAGCGCCAGTGCCACCCACATTGCTATACATCAACTGCGCCATCAGCCGCCCGGCCAACGAATCCAGCGTTACCGATGTACCGGCCTGCGGGACAGAACCCGCATTCGAATAGGAAGCGATGCTGGTGCTTACCGGCCCGGTAAGTGTGGAATTGGCTGGATTCGCCCAGTTGATGGACAACTTCCAGGTGTACATGGTACTGGTCGTTTGCAGTGACATCAGGTAATTAGGTGTACCGGCTGGCGCCTGCGCCACTTTTGCATTAGAAGGCATCAGGCTGAAATAGGCTGAACCGAGGTCGGCAAACTGATAATTGAGCGGCAGCCCATTGATCAGTTCGTCCCGATTGAGTGCCCACATCCGCACCCCTTTGTAGCTGGCGCTGGAGCAGGTGCTGGTGAGGCAGTCGAACATATTGGCCGTCATGTAGATACCATCATGCCAGACGCCCAGTTTGGGGTAGTCATTCAGCCAGGGATGGGTAGCATCGTCGGCTCGCAGCCCATAGAACCACCAACCGCCGGAAACCGGATCGGCCGTTTTGGAAACGGCGATGCACTCATAATAAGGCCCGTTTTGAATGTTTGTCCAGGCAAAGTCGGTGATGATCCAGCGCCCGCTCACATTGTCATACAGCACCACCGGGTCGCCGTTATTATCGGCGTCGCATGGCGTACCGGTTCCGTTGAACAACGTGTCAAAGGTAAAGGCAGCCAGCTGCGTTCCCGTTTTGGAGTAGATGCCAATGGAAGTATTGACAGTCTGGATGTAATGGTTTGGTCCCACATCTCCGTTGGTATCAGGTGGCCAACCTGCGCCCCAATTGTTCAAATCCAATCCGGCAAAATTCTGGCTGGGGCTGGGCATGGCTTCCGGCGCACGGAATTCTTGACGCACAGGATCGATAAAGTTGGGGTTTGGCTTTTCTATCTCTAGCATCTCAAATTCAACACCCAGGGTTTTCTCTGGGGGGCCAATTTGGGGGAGGTCGCGGAGGTCGCCGTTGAAGGAGACGGCCGCTGCGGTGCTACCTTGCTGCACCTTACTCATCGCGGTGTCGCTGGGGTCACGGAAGACATCTACCGTGTTGGGTGCGCCCGGGATGGATAGCTGGATGGCGTTTGCTGTTTCGGCGTCCTGGTGCTGGGCCAGGCTGGGGCCTTGAACCAGATACCAGACGCTGCCAAACGTGACAGCCAGGATGATGAAACCAACTACTTTTCGACGAGAAACTTTGAACATACTGCCTCCTCAAGAAAATGGTTCCCCGCCCTTTCCCTTGAAATCCGATAGGAAATTTATCCGAGCCGCAGAATAAGTCAATGATCTTGCAAATGTTGTTTCGACCATTGCCTATTCCGTGCTGCATTGCCTATTCCGTGCCGTTTTGTTAGCTATTTGACAGGGCGTATGTGAAAATTGGCGTGTTGCGGCACGAAAAAATCCAGTTAAATGTCCACTCGGTGACACAGCCAACATGCCACTTCAACTGAACACCTCGTGTCCCTGCGATTCACAACCTGATTCCCAAAATGTAGTGGTCGGCAAAACAAAATATCCCACTGACCACCCTGCTATGGAGGTAATAGCAATGCTTGAAAGTATGACACCCTCTGCGTCTATGACGACGGCCGTGCGCCGGATGCCCCAGACCAGCAACCTGCCCCTGATTGGTTCACTGCCCCAATTACTGCGTGACCCCTTCGGTTTCGTGGCCCATGCCCGCGCTACACACGGCGATATTTACCGGCTGAATCTGGGTCTGATCAACGTGGTCGTTTTGAACCAGCCACGCCATGCCCAATATGTGCTGCGTGACAACGCCGCCAACTACAGCAAAAGCGGCCCCATGTGGAACGCCGTGCGTGGGATGTTGGGTAATGGCCTGGTCGTCAGCGAAGGCGACTTCTGGCTGCGGCAGCGGCGTATGATGCAGCCTCAATTTCACCGGCAGCGGCTGGCGGCTTTGCAAACGCTGATGGTAGAGGCGATTGCCGAGGCGCTGGATAGTTGGGAAACGGCCGCCGATGGGGCCACACCTTTTGATCTGACGCCCGGTTTTAACCGGCTGACGATGAAGGTCATCGTGCGCACCCTGTTCGGCACGGGGTTAACAGCCCAGGAGATGGATGACACGGCCGAAGCGATGACCTACGCGCTGGATTTTCTGATGAAGGCGATCCTGGTAGAGCCACTGCCGCGCTGGCTGCCGGTGCCCGGCCGCAAAAAGTATCAACAGGCGTTGGCCCGTTTTGACGAGATTGTGTATGGCATTATCGCCCAATGCCGCGCCGGTAAACTGGCCGATGACCACCTGTTGGCGATGCTGCTGGATGTGGTGGACGAGGAAACGGGCGAAGGCATGACCGACCAGCAGTTGCGCGATGAAGTGGCCACCCTCTTCCTGGCCGGTTATGAGACCACTTCTCTGGCGCTTTCCTGGGCGTTCCACCACCTGATGCAGCACCCGGAAATGATGGGCAAGATGCAGGCGGAGGTGGATGGTGCGTTAGACGGCCGTCAGCCCACCTTAGCCGATTTACCACAACTGCCCTATACGCGCATGGTGTTGCAAGAGGCGATGCGTTTGCAGCCGCCGTCCTACTGGCTGCCGCGCACGGCCGTCGCCGATGATGAGATTGACGGTTATCACATTCCGGCAGGTACCCAGGTGGTTTCGTTGACCTACATGTACCACCGCCATCCCGAACATTGGGAGAACGCGGATGAGTTTGACCCGGAACGCTTCACGCCGGAACGGTCGGCCAACCGCCACCGCTACGCCTGGATTCCCTTTGGCGCGGGGCAGCGGTTGTGTATTGGCCGTGACTTTGCCATGATGGAAGGGCAACTGGCGCTGGCGATGGTGGCGCAGCGGTTCAATATTACGGCCGTGCCCAACCACGAAGTGAAGCCGATGCTCTCCTCCACCCTCCGCCCCAAGAATGGCGTGATGGTCATATTAGAAAAACGAGCGTAAGTAATGGTGGCAAGTGGCAAGTTGCAAGTCTTTACCTGCTACCTGCCACCTGCCACTTATTCACCGACAATCGTTGTTTGCCCCAGCGGTATCCAGGGGAATTGGGCGGTGATGCGTTCATCCAGGATGGGCAACGGCCGTTGCGTAAACGCTTCATACACGGCTACCATGCCACCGACGGTTTGGCCGGGTACGGCCGTGTCGCTGACAGCCAGCACTGGCGCACCAGGTGCAGGTTTCAAGCTCTGGCAATAGGTTTCATAGGACGGCGATTCTTGCGTATAGTCAACAAGATGGGGAGAAGTTACACGTGAGCCGGCGATCCATTTGAGTGTGGGAATAGCTCCCATAGCGGGCACATAATCTACCAGATCGCACCAGTCCCAATGAAAACCATCGGCCTCATACCCCACCAACCGCGTCGAAACGACATAATCACGCCAGACAGGAAAGCTGGCGGCAAAGTGTTGGGGGAGTGGGTAGCTAATTTCAGGAGCAATTGGAGATTGGAGACTAGAGATTGGATCGCCTGACCAAACCAGGCCGTATCCTAGAGGAACATAACGCTGTTCCCAATCCCACTCAGGTTCCAAATAAGCTTTAGAAACAATTCCCCAGGGGCCATAGGTCATAAAATAAGGGTAGTATCCTGCTTTCCATAGGTCGGAAACTTCAGTAATATATCCTTCTTCTGTTTGCCAATGGAAGTAAATCCGATGTTCTCCCAATTCTCCCAAAAAATTATCCAGATCATAGCCAACGATTCTTCGTTTGTTATTTCCATCAAGAATTATCCAGTTAGCACGATGGAAAGTTACGGGTGGCTGGCTCATGGCCGTTACAGTGAGGGTGGCTACGGCCGTACTCTCCTCGCCACTACCCACACGAATGGTATATTCACCGGGCTGCGCTCCGGGGCGGGGCGTGAGGCGAAATTGGGTGAGGGTGAGGCCATGGGGTTGGGCCGGCGCGGTGAGATCAGATTGGGCGTAGGAACGGCCGTCGGGGCCGATGAGGTGGGCGTTGAATGAGATTGGAGATTGGAGATTAGAGAGTGGCTGCCAGGCGATGGTGAGGATGGTTTCTTGCCAGATTTCAGTTTGTGATTTGTCCTGGTGGTAGCCGAGGAGTTGCACAGCTTCGCTGAGAGTGGCGTTGATGGGGATGAAATCAGTTGGCAGGGTAGTACGGGGTTGTTGGCGGAACCAGAAGGCTTCGTATAAGGGTTCGGGTGGGGGCAGATTGGTATAGGTGGTGGGGTCATACCAGGTGGCGATGACATCACGGCCGTTACCCCATTCGGCCGCGATTTCTTGCGCCCACGTTTCGCCATACAGCTCTGCGCCAGGCGCTACATAGCGAATCGTGACATCGGGCCGCTGCCCTTCCACCTCCTGCAAATACCAGAGCGGCGTGACCCAATGCCAGTTAGCCAGAATGAGGGCGTCTGGTGGGGCATCGGTCAGTAAGTTTTGAGCATAATCGCGGGCATCTTCCACCAGGTGCATTTGCCGGTAGCTGGGCCAATGTGACCAGCCCTGAAACATTGCGGCCGTAAACAGACCAGCGGTGAGAAGTTGGGTCAACGGCCGTGACCATTTCCTCTGCCCCACGTACCCGGCGGCGCAACCCAAACACAACACCATTGGCACATAAGCGGGCAGCATATATTCCACCGTCTGCGGGGCGCGGTACATGGCAGTGATGAGGGTGAACACGCCAAAAGAAAGGCCAAACAGCAGCCCCAACTTCCATTCACGCCAGAGCAGCATCGCCAGCCCGATGACCATGCCTGCCAGCAGCCAGCCGGAAAATTGGAAGGTAAGGACATTGCCCATCACGCCAAGCCGCAGCCCCAATGTCAGCGGATCGGTGAAGTAGAAAAAGTCGCCCTGAAAGCCTAAACCCAACACATGCTCAAGGAAACCAGGCCAGGTAGCCAGGCCAGGGCTGGCCCCCCGTACACCGGCGTTGGCGCGTAAAGGCAGGTAGAGAAGGGGGAGCAGGCCGAGCAAGGTGGCGAGCAACGGCCGTAGCCACCGCCTGGGCATTTTCACAATAGCCGGGTCTACCACCACCACAAAAAGCAAAAACACCATCCCCATGAACGCCAGTGACAGATGATGGCTCACCCCCAACCCCATCGCTAGCGCCGCTACCACCAACCATCTGTCACGGAATGGGACGCGAATAAACGCGGATAAACTTTGATTGTCATTCCGAACGAAGTCTTCGGAGTGAGGAATCTCTGTGTTCATAGAGGTAAGGATTCCTCGTCGCAGACTCCTCGGAATGACAGTTGAGCCAATAAGATTTTTGAGTGGTGTCTGCGATTCTTGATAGAAACGTACCAGTGTCCAGAGTGCTAGCGCGGCGAATAGGGCCGTCAGGCTGCGGATGTTGGCGGTGGTGGCCTGCGCCCAAAAGGTGGTGGCCGTGCCCAGGGCGAGCACGGCCGTCGCCGCCGCCCACACCCGCTTTGTCATATCCCACACCGTCTGGTAAACCAGCAGCAGCACGGCCGTACTGGTCAGCACCGACAGCAAATTGACGCGGTAGGCGGCCGTCTCGCCGATGGGCAGCCAGGTCATCAGGTACGCCAGCAGGGTATAGAGGGGAAATCCCGGTGGATGGGCCACACCCAGTTGGGCGGCCACCAGTTGAAATTCGCCGTTATCGGCGGGCAGCAGTCCGGGGGCCAGGGTGAAGAAGTAGAGCACGCCAAAGAGAACGGCCGTGCCCACTAATCCCGCCCGCACCAGCCACCGTTCCGGCAAGGCGGGCAGAGGAATCATTTGGGCAGAACAAACGGCCGTGAGCAGGGCGACGGCCGTCCACACCAGCGGATCGGGGTGGGGATACAAGACGTAGCCCCAGAGCAGCAGCAGCGGCCACGTTTCGGACAGGCGGTGCGGCCGTACCATCACCAACGCGACTAATGTCATCAGCCCGGTTATAGCAAACGAAACCACAATCTGGGGTTCATATACATTGGCCCAGGTTTCACTGGCAATACGGCCGCTGCATAATCCCAATGCCAGCCCCGGCAGCAACCACGCGCCCAGATCACGGAAACGATTCCACATGCGCCGGATTATATCTGCCAATGGGTATTGGGGTATTGAGATATTGAGGTTTTGCCAATATCTCAGTATCCCACTATCTCACTATCCCGGTATAATCCAGAATCGTAGGAGGAAGGCTATGTTCACCATATTCCCAGCGATTGATTTGCGTAACGGCCGTGTGGTGCGCTTGCAATATGGCGACCCCATTCAACAAACGGTGTTCAGCGATGACCCGGTGGCGACGGCGGAGAGGTGGCTGGCCGCCGGGGCAAAGTGGCTGCATGTGGTCAATCTGGATGGCGCGTTTGACGAAGCGGGCGCAGTCAACTGGCAATTACTGCCGCGTTTGGCCGCATTAACGGCCAAAGTGCAGTTTGGCGGCGGGGTGCGCACGTTGGATGATATTGAGCGCGCCCTGGAAGCGGGCGCGGCGCGGGTGATTTTGGGCACGACGGCCATTGAAAAACCGGCGTTGTTGGGGCAGGCGGTGGCCCATTTTGGCGCCGACCGTATTGTGGCGGGTATTGATGCCCGCGACGGCCGTGTGCAGACACGTGGTTGGTTGCAGGATACGGCCGTGACCCCCATCGAATTAGGCAAAAAGATGCGGGCCTTGGGGGTACAAACGGCCGTCTACACCGACATCAACCGCGACGGTGTACTGACCGGCGTCAATGCCGCCGCCACCGCCGAACTGGCTGAGGCCAGCGGATTAGGGGTCATCGCCTCTGGTGGCGTGGCGGCGCTGGATGATGTGCAGCGATGTTTTGAATTGGTGGATAAGGGTGTGGTGGGGGTGATTTTGGGGCGGGCGATTTATGACGGCCGTGTCAATCTCCAGGAAGCTATCACCCTTACACAAGCACCCTGACACATGAACACTCAAACACAAAGATACTCCTGGCTGATGTTTGATGCCGATGGCACGTTATTTGATTATGATGCGGCTGAGATAGCGGCCATTGCCCAGACATTTGCCGTGTATGACCTGCCGTATGAGTTGGCCTATGGCGAACGTTACCGGCAGATCAACCATACTTTTTGGCAGCGGTTTGAGCGTCAGGATGTGACCCTGGCGGAATTGCGAGTCGGCCGTTTCCAACAATTGTTTTCGGAATTGGGCACGGCCGTTGACGTGGAAAGTTTTGCCCAAAGTTACCTGTCACAGTTGGCGGCGCAGTCACAATTGTTTCCTGGGGCAGAGGCGCTCATTCGAGAGTTGCACGGCCGTTACCGTCTGGCGCTCATCACCAATGGGCTGGCCGATGTGCAGTTTCCCCGGTTAGAGCGGTCGGGGTTACGGTCGTGCTTTGAGGCGGTGATTGTGTCCGATGAAGTGGGCGTAGGCAAACCGGACCCGGCCATTTTTGACGTGGCGTTTGCCCGCATGGAGTGGCCGACAAAAGAGCAGGTTCTTATCATTGGCGATGGGCTTACGTCTGATATGCAGGGTGGCATCAACTATGGTATTGACACCTGCTGGCTGAATCTGAATGGCAAATCAGCCAATGGACTGCCCATCACTTACGAAATTAGCCAGCTTGCCGACCTGACAAAACTGCTGGGGAAGTGAATTTAACACAGAGGCGCGGAGCCGCAGAGGTGCTAAAACCTTCGCGTTTCTTCGCGTCCTTAGCGGATCGATATCCATGAGAAGTGACTTGAGCAAACAACGGGTGAATTATGATGCCATCGCCCATCTGTATGATGAACCCATACGGGATCATACGGTGGATGAGAATCTGGCGCGATTTTTGGCGGTGCATAGGCCTGATGTGTCGGCGCGTATTCTGGATATGGGCTGCGGTACGGGCAAACAGTTGGCGGCAAATCGGCCCCATTTTCCGGGCGTGAGTATGGTGGGCATGGATTTGTTTGCCGGAATGCTGCGGCAGGCACAGCGGCGCGGGCAAGGGGTGGTCTGGGTACAGGCGGATAACATGGCTGCTCCGTTTGCTGACCACAGTTTCCACTACATTACCAATCAATTTTCCTACCCGCATGTGCAGAACAAGCCGCGCTTTTTTGCCGAGACGTACCGGCTGCTGCAACCGGGCGGCCTATTTGTACTGACGAACATTGACCCCTGGTCAATGCCCGGTTGGGCCATTTATCGTTACTTCCCGGTGGCATGGGCATTGGATGAACAAGATTTTTTACCGGCGGAACGGTTGGTGGCGATGCTGGAAGAGGTGGGTTACGGCCGTGTCACCTTCAGCCGCCGCCACATGACTATCCCCACCTCACTAGCCGATTTTCAGGCGTATGCTTTGGCGCGGCATCGCACGTCGCAATTCATAGCGATGGCGGATGCGGACTATGCGGCGGGTTTGGCGATGATTGAACAAGAGTGGCAGCAAGTGGGTGACACGGCCGTCATCGAATCCGAAGTTTGCCTGATTGCCGTTGTTGGCGAAAAGGTGAGGAGAAATGAGCACGAATGATCCTGTTGTGGCAGCGTGGCAGACACACGGCCGTCTCCAACTAGAATTTGTGAATGCGATTCCGGCTGAAGCGTTAGCATCTAAACTGGTCGGCAAAGGTCGCACTGTCGGCGCAATTCTGGCCCACATACACCACAACCGGTTGGCCTGGCTGGAACCGGCCGCGCCGGAGTTGATGGCTGGATTGGCGAAGGTGGAGAAAGAGGGGATGTTGGACACGGCCGTGCTGCGAACTTCCTTGCAATCCTCCACTGATGCCATCACAGCCCTGCTTGGTCGCAGTCTGGCAGCGGGTGGCAAAGTGAAAGGGTTCGGTGGTCAGGCCGCCTCCTTCTTCGGCTATCTGGTTGCCCACGAAAGCTACCATCACGGTGAAATCGGCCTCATTCTGGGATATGCCGGTTTTGCCCTGGACAATAAAGTAGCGTATGGTTTGTGGAATTGGAAATGAGGCAGAGGCTGCAAGTGGCAAGTGGCAGGTAAAACCTGCGACCTGCAACCTGCTACTTGCCACCTGATAAGAGCATGTTAGCCAAACGGATAATTCCCTGTTTAGATGTGAAAGACGGCCGTGTGGTCAAGGGCATCAACTTTGTGGAACTGCGCGACGCGGGCGACCCCGTGGAGCAGGCCAAAGTGTATGACCAGGCGGGCGCGGATGAGCTGGTGTTTCTGGACATTACCGCCACCCACGAAGCCCGCCAGACGGTCATTGATCTGGCGCGGGCAGTGGCCGAGCAGGTGTTTATTCCTTTCACCATCGGCGGCGGCATCCGCACGGTGGATGATATGCGCGGCATCTTGCGCGCCGGGGCAGATAAGATTAGCATCAACTCCGCCGCCGTGCGCCAGCCGGAGTTGATCAGCCAGGGGGCGGAAGCGTTTGGTAGCCAGGCGATTGTAGTGGCGATAGACGCCCGGCGTGTTGGTCATCGGTTATCGGTAAACGGTAATCAGTCAGAAGATTCTTCTTTCATAATTCCTAATTCACAATTCCTAATTCCCCACTGGGAGGTGTATGTGGCTGGCGGCCGCACCCCCACCGGGCTGGATGTGGTGGAGTGGGCGGTGGAAGCAGAACGACGCGGCGCGGGCGAGATTTTGCTGACGAGTATGGACGCGGACGGCACACAGGAGGGGTATGATTTGGAGTTGACAAGGGCGGTGGCTACGGCCGTGAACATTCCCGTGATTGCCTCTGGTGGAGCGGGAACAGTGGCCCACTTCGCCCAGGCGCTCACCATCGGTGGCGCGGATGCGGCCCTGGCGGCTTCGCTGTTCCATTACAAACAACTGACTATTGCCGAAGTGAAAGAATATCTGGCAAGCCAGGGTGTTGCTGTCAGGCAATCATGATGAATGCGAATTTTGCTTTGTTTAGTTATCACAGGACAAAATGGAGTACGGCAAACACAATTATTTTTTCTGTCATTTTGCTTGTGCCAGTATGGTGTTTTGCTTCTTTGATATTAGGTATTGTTCTGTCACTTCTTCTTGAAAAGGTTTTTTCCCAACAATTGCCAAGTATTGCATTTCAATTACTTTTTATAGCCCTGGTCGGCTACAGCTTCTGGGATGGGTCGAAGAATCAACTTTCATTTCTTGAGGTCAACGATGAAGCAATAGCCTGGAAAACATGGATTGGGAAACCCAAGGAGGTGCAACGCAGTGCGATCACACATGTTACTTGGGAAATAGGGAAAGTTGTAATCAATAAGCGTTGTAAAATTTCAATTCACAATTTACCGCTTCGCGCTCAGGTTGAGTTTATAACGTTATTTATGGAGTGGGTGCCTGAGGAATCATTGCCTGACGAAATGCTGACATACCTTCGTTGGAAGAAGCAAATAAAAGCTGAAAACATGAACAGCCAAAATATAACCACTCGTATTGCCACTGGGAAACGCAGACTGGGATGGCCGAGAAGTATGAGCATGGATGAGACAGGAATCATTTACAGTTCACGCGGAAAACAAAGACATTTTTTTTGGGATGACATTGAAGCGATAGCTTTTCAACTAAGAACCCAAAAGATTCTGATTTGGCAAGGGGAGCGTCACATGGCACTTTCCTACAAACGGATGGACAATGAAGCTGTTAACGATGTTTATCAAGGCATCCTGAGACAGAGTGCTATCAAGGATATTCCGTTTGCTCTCATATAAAGGTTTACAACATGGCGTTGAAATTTGATGAGAGGGGGCTGGTCACGGCCGTTGTCCAACACGCTACCACCCAACAAGTGTTGATGGTCGCCTGGATGAACGCCGAAGCGTTGCGCCTGACCCTGGAAACGGGCGAAACCCACTTTTGGAGCCGCAGCCGGGGTGAACTGTGGCACAAGGGGGCCACGTCCGGCAACATTCAGCGCGTGCGCGAAGTGCGCGTAGATTGCGACGCTGACACGCTGCTCATCCTGGTAGACCCCGCCGGGCCGGCCTGCCACACAGGGGAGCAGAGTTGTTTTTATCAGAAATTAGAGGCTGACCACGATAAGACATCCGATTTCTCAAAGAAATCGGATGTCTGACACACCACACAAACGGGAAGAGTGATGAGCGATTTTATCGAGACTTTATTTCAGACCATACAAGACCGGAAATTACACCCCAAACCGGGTTCATATACCAACAGTCTGCTGGCGGCCGGCGAAGATGAGATTGTCAAAAAAGTGGGTGAAGAAGCGGTGGAAGTGATTCTGGCCGTGAAGGGGCAGGGGAAAGAGCGTATCGTAGAGGAAACGGCCGATCTCACCTACCATTTGCTGGTCATGCTGGCTGCCTGTGACCTGACCTGGGAGGATGTATGTCAGGAATTGGCCCGGCGGCACAAACCGGGTAGTTGAGCAACTAGCCAATTGCTCAATTACGACGAAGATCCCCCGGCCGAGCGCAGAAAATCAGTGGTGCTACCAAAGAAACCGACAGAACGGCCTTTATTTTTCTCAATATCGTCCAACATTTGCGCCAGGGTCTCCACCATCTGCGTTTTGCTCATTTTGCCGTAAAGCTGGTGCGCCAGGCGAGCATGGGGTTCGGCCTTATCCCATCGCTCCTGTTGCACCAAGACTTTTGCCAGTTTATAGCTGGCAGAGGCCACGCTGCTACTGCGTTTTGTCTTTTTGGCGGTGGCTAACGCCTTTTCCAGATGGCTAATGGCTGCCCGTTTATTCCCCATATCCTGGTAGATCAGCCCCATGTTGCTCAGGGTAGCCGCCTCGCCCACCTCGTAATTGCGCTCTTTTGTCAGGTCGAGAGCTTCCTTCAGGCGCGCCTGGGCAATTTTGGGGTCATGGGTTTCATTGATGGTCAGCGCCAACTGATTGAGCATTTCCACTTCTAACGGCAGGTCGTGGCTGGCATGGGCCAGTTCCAAAGCTTTTTCATACAATTCCTGGGCCATTTTCCACTGGGCCGATTTGCGGTGAAGGGAGGCGAGTTGGGCATAGTATCGGGCAAGCTCACGGCCGTCGTTCCGTCTCTCCAGCATGTAGAATGTCAAGGCCAGATATTCAATTGCCCGTCCCCAATCACCCCACGCTTCATAAGCCTTGCTCAACTCCAACAAGGATGCCTCCTCCTGCTGCTGATTGCCCATTTCCTGCGCCAGACGCAACGCCTGTCGCTGCAAACGCGCCGCCTCAAAGTATTCGCCGCGCTCTTTGAGAACAATGCCCAGCTTGAAACGCGCCTCCATTTCCCGGTTTTGGTCTCCCATTTCCAGCGCCGTGTCCAGTGCCAGCAGCAGGTATTCCCCTGCTGCCGCAATGTTGTTCTGCTTCAAGTATAGATTACCCAGACGCATCAGATTGCGGAAGAGGGTGTTGAGGTCTTTGCTTTCCTGAGAAATGGTGAGCGCGTGTTGGTAAAACTCCAGAGCGCGGTCAGGATTGCCCATCTCTTCGTACAGCGTGCCCAGATTACCCCATGCTTCCCCTTCACCCACCCGGTCGCCGATTTGCCGGGCGATC
>CAYXUZ010000015.1:23334-24170 GCA_964467705.1 uncultured Ardenticatenaceae bacterium
TGGCTTCTTTAGCCTCACCCCGGCTGAGATAAAACTTGCCCATACTGTTGAGAATACGTTCCACACGAGTGCGGTCGCCAATGTCGCGGGCGATAGCCAGGGATTGTTTGTAGTAAGCCACAGCTTTTTCCGCATTGCCCACCTGTCGGTAGGATTCACCCAGGCTGTGCAGAGCGGAGGCTTCCTTGAAACGGTCAGCCAGTTCATGGGCAATTTGCAGTTCCCGTTCATGGTACCGAATGGACTTTTCTGGTTCGCGGGATTGGCGGTAAGCCCGCCCCAGATTGCCCAGAGCCAGCCCTTCTTGTGTCCGATCCCGCAGTTGATGGGCGATGGCCAGGTGTTCTTCATGAAAATCAATGGCCCGCTCAATATAGCCGAGGGCTGTATAGACACGCCCCAGATTGCCCAGGCCAATGCCTTCCACTTCCCTCGACCCTTCACGGCGGGCAACGTTGACGACCTGCTCGAAGTACATGACGGCTACATCCAGCTTGCCGATGTCCAGATAAGAGAGTCCCATGGTGTTATAAGAGTTGGCGGCGCGCAGTCGTTCTTCGCGGGTATCATCCTGGTCAATCCGCTCTTCGGGGGCGGGTTTGCCGAAGATGATGGTATACATGCCGGTGAGCGCGTTTTCTACTTCTTTCCAGGTGGGGTAGCGTTCGAGCGGCTTTACGGCCAGGCATTTGCGTAGAAAGATGGGGATGTCGCGGGGGAGTGAACTGTCTACCGGTTTGATGTGCCCCTTCAGGTGAATTTCTTTGAGTTCTTCACGCTCTTTGCCTTCGGCCGCAAAACGCCCGGTGACCATTTCATAGAAGATGCAGCCCAGG
>CAYXUZ010000015.1:24180-34261 GCA_964467705.1 uncultured Ardenticatenaceae bacterium
CGTAAATGTCGGCGCGGGCATCGAGCTTAAGCTGGAGCCACTGCTCCGGGGCCATGTAGAGGGGGGTGCCGGCTGCGCCTTGCGTAAGTTGGGTGCGGTTGAACAGTTCAGGCAGATCGTCCAGAGTGGCGGCGCCGCTCTCTTTGCCCAGACTGCTAAGGGTGCTGGCCAGGCCGAAGTCGGTGACGCGGGCTTGCCCATTTACGCCAATGAGGATGTTTTCTGGTTTGAGGTCGCGGTGGACGAGGCCAGGTATTTTTTTTGTGGCATATTTCATGCCACGGGCGATATGGAGGGCAAACAGGATGGCCTGTTCCAGGGGGAGGGGTTTGCCTTTGCGTAGCCAGGAGCGGAGGGAAGGTGTACGTTTGCCTTCGGGCTGCTGCACCCATTCGAGGACGAGGTAAACCTCACGGCCGTCGCCAATCCGTTCGACCCGGTATGCCTGCACAATATTGGGGTGTTTGCCCAGTTCCACCCACATGGTGCCTTCGCGCAGGAACATGTCACGAGCGGGGCGAGAGGAGATATATTCCGGTTTGAACGTTTTGAGAGCTACCAGGTCATGGGTGAGCCGGTCATTACACAGGTAAACAATACCCATGCCACCTACCAGGCGGTTAACCACCTGATACCGGTTAGCAATGAGAACAGGAGCGCCAGATTTTTCCGGCGGCGCTTCGGAATCGGCTTGGGGATTATGGGCAGGTGCTGCCACTTGTTCTGTCATGGGCTTGTGAATTGGGTAGCCAGTACAGAGTTGCCGGGGTAGCTTCACTCATTAGTGCCGTAAGTATACCCGGTTTGGCAAGGAGTGTAAAAAAATCTGACTGCCCTGGGAAGACCTGTCAGATTGGCACAAAGTTTTTCAGGATGCGCAGACCAACGCTTTGGCTCTTTTCCGGGTGGAATTGTAGCCCGTAAACATTATCCTGAGTGACAACAGAGGCGAAGGGGAATCCGTAGTCTGTCCAGGCGAGTACGGCCGTCCCCTCCACCGGATCGCAATAATACGAATGGACAAAATAGGCGTAATCGCCCGCTTTCACACCGGCCAACAGGGGGTGTTCCCAGGCCGGTTCTAATTGATTCCAGCCCATGTGGGGGACTTTCAAATTAGGAATTAGGAAGGATGAATTATGATGGGGGAAACGAATGACTTTACCGGAAATGAGGTCTAGCCCCTGGTGGATGCCCATTTCGTGCCCTTCACTGAACATGAGCTGCATCCCGACGCAGATGCCCAGAAAGGGAACGCCACGCTGCACGGCTTCGTGAATGGCGGCGGGTAGATTTCGCTGGCGCAGCCCTTCCATGCCGGAGCCAAATGCCCCCACGCCCGGCAGCACCAGCTTATCCGCTTTGCGCACCACGTCCGGGTCTTCGGTCAGCACAACCTCCGCCCCAATATGTTCAAACGCCTTCTGTGCTGAGCGAATATTGCTCGCGCCGTAGTCAATCATGGTGATCATCGTTTGTTCCGTAATTGGTAATCCGTGAGCCGTAATCCGAAATCGAAAAACGGCCCACGGATTACGAAGTTAAAGTTCCTTTCGTGCTGGCCACATCCACGCGGCGAGGGTCAAGGTCTACGGCCGTGCGCAATGCCCACGATAATGCCTTAAACAATGCTTCTGCTTTGTGATGGTCGTTACGGCCGTCAACTTTGGCGTGTAGCGTAATGCGCGAATGGACGGCGAATGTCTCAAAAAAGTGTTCGACCAGATCGGTGGGGAACTGGCCGATGGCGGGGGTGGCCCAGGTGGCGTAGAAGACGGTGTACGGCCGTCCGCTGATGTCCAGGGCCACAAATCCCAATGCCTCATCCATAGGTACGTAGGCATGGCCGACGCGGTTGATCCCCTTACGGTCGCCCAATGCCTGGTCAAACGCCTTGCCCAGCACAATGGCCGTGTCCTCGATGGTGTGGTGGCTGTCAATGTGCAGGTCGCCCACTGCTTTCACCGTCAAATCAAAGAGGCCATGTACGGCTACGGCCGTGAGCATATGATCCAAAAACCCGATCCCCGTGCTGATCTCGTGCTGGCCTGTTCCATCCAGATTGAGCGCGATCTGAATGTCCGTTTCCAATGTCTGGCGGTGAATGGTTGCTATCCTGTTCATCGTTCAAAATAGATACACGGATTTGACGGATGAGACGGATTTTCACGGATCAATCGAAAAATCCGTGTCCATCCGTCAAATCCGTGTCATCCGTGATCCCATTCTCTTAAAACCTCCAATAATCTATCCGTCTCCTCCGACCGGCCGGCGCTGATGCGGATGCAGTTGTCCAGCCCTGGTTTGTTGAAGTAGCGGACGAGGATGCCTTCTTGCTCTAAATCGAGTTTCAACTGGTGTGCAGAACGGCCGTGAACCCTGCATAAAATAAAATTCGCCATGCTCGGATACGGTTCCAGGTAGCTTATTTCATGTAACGCTGCGCTCATCCGGTTGCGCTCGGCCACCAGCAGGCGTACTTTTTCTTGCATCCAGGCCGGATCAGCCAGCGCCGCCAGGGCGGCAATGCTGGCAGCCACGTTCACATTATACGGCTGTTTGATTTTCCACAAATGGGGCAGCAGCCATTCAGGGAACGCGCCATACCCCACGCGCAGCCCGGCCAGCCCGGCCAGTTTGCTAAAGGTGCGCAGCACCACCAGGTTGTCATACTCCAGCGTCCAGCGGATGTGGCTCTGGTAGCCGCTGACCTCGGCAAAATCGGCGTAGGCTTCGTCCAGCAGCACCAGCACGGGCAGCGCCAGCAGGCGGCGCAGTGTGGCGTCATCAATCACGCTGCCGTCGGGGTTATTGGGCGAGCAAAGGATAAGGAGTTTGGCCTGGTGTTGGTGGACGGCCGTTTCCACTGCCGCCACATCCAACGAAAAATCAGCCCGTCGCCACACTGGTACATATTGCCCGGCATTCACGTCCGTGCTGAATGGGTACATGCCAAACGACGGTGGGCAATCTATTACCACATCCCCAGGTGCAAGGACGGCACGCAGTACCACATCAATCAACTCATCTGCACCCGCCCCGGCCATCAGCCGATCGGCGGGTACGTTGACGTATTGGCTTAACGCTCGCCGCAATTCATTTGATTCCGGGTCGGGATAAATGTGGAAAAATTGGCCGGAAGCCAGCGCGTTTAACACCTGCGGCGACGGCCCATACGGGTTCTCATTGGCGTCTAGTTTGATGATTTCAGACGGCCGTCGCCCCAACCGCGCCGACAACACCTCAAACGGCACAATCGGCGTGTAGGGTTTCATAGCGATGATGTCTGGTCGTACAAAGTCTTTAGTATTCATAGTCATTTGGGAATTTAACCGCAAAGGGCGCAGAGGACGCAAAGGTTTTTTATAGATCGAGAATTATGCGCTTGATGCCGTCTTTCATCAGGCGGACATTGAAGTTGAGGAGAAGAGCAAGTTTGAGTTGGCTGAGTTTCAGATAGGTGATGACTTGCGCTTCGTGAACGGGGTTGAAATCTGCAACCGACTTTAATTCCACAATTACGAGATCACCCACCAGAAAATCTAACCTGTAGCCGCACTCTAACTTGACGCCTTTATAAACTACTGGAAGTGGTTTTTGTCTCTCAAAAGGAATCTGTCGAAGTCTGAATTCATACGCCAGGCATTCTTCATAAGCTGATTCCAACAGCCCAGGCCCCAGTTGTTTATGAACTTCAATCGCGGCCCCAATTATCAATTTTGACAATTCATCCTCTCTCTTCATCTCTTCTTACTCCTTTGCGTTCTCCGCGCCCTTTGCGGTTTATATATTGCGCCACAGGTGCCGGGTGAGGGTGGTGAAGCCTTCTTTTTCGTAGAAGGCGATGGCGCGTTGGTTGAAGTCGTAGACGTTGAGGCGCAGTTGGGAGAGGTTGTGTTCTCTGGCAAAGGTCACGGCCGTGTCCATCAACAATTGCGCCACACCCTGCCCCTGAAAATCGGCGGCCACAATCAGCGTGGAAATGTGCAGATAATGTTGTGTGTACTTGACCGGATGCTCTTCACTCCTGATTTTCAGCAAAATCATGCCCACCAGCCGCCCGGCAACTTCGGCCACAAACAGGCGCATCGTGTCATCAGTCAAACGGTCAGCTAGAAAGGTAGACGGCCGTGCAATCTCCTCGTGGCGGCGAAACAACTGTGGCAGCGCCTCATGATGCAGCCCATCAATCTCCGCATACAACAATTCCAGCCCACGCTCATCCGCCAACGTCGCCTCTCGAATCACAAATTCCATCACACAATCTCCCAATCCTTCGACAAGCTCAGGACAAGTCTCTCAATCTCCCAGTCTCCGCTTCGCCGCCGCCGCGTGGCCGTCTAGCATCTCCGCCTGGGCAATGCGGGCGGCGATGGGGCTAAGTTGGGCGGACGTAGCGTCATCCAGTTCGATGATGCTGCTGATTTTCACAAAATCGCTGACGTTGAGCGGCGAGGCAAAGCGAGCCGTGCCGCCGGTGGGCATGGTGTGGCTGGGCCCGACCACATAATCACCCAACACCTCAAAACTGCGCTCGCCGATGAACAGACCGCCTGCGTTGGGAATTTTGTCTACCCATTGCTGCGGGTTAGTGCTGGCAATACAGGTATGCTCGGCGGCAAAGGCGGAGGCCAGGGCACACGCCTCGTCCATATCGGCCGTCACTACAATGCCGCTCTGGTTTGCCAGCGAAACGGCGATAATTTCACTCCGGCTGAGGTCTTCCAGTTGGCGGGCGATTTCGTGCTGCACGGCCGTACCCAATGCCCGTGATGGCGTGATCAATATCGCCGTGGCCAGCACATCATGTTCCGCCTGCGCCAGCATATCGGCGGCCACCCAGGCCGGGTTGGCCGTCTCGTCGGCCACCACCACCGTTTCTGTGGGGCCATACAGCCCGTCAATGCCCACACTGCCGTACACCTGCTTTTTTGCCAGCGTCACAAACAGATTGCCCGGCCCCACAATTTTGTCCACGCGGTGAATGGACTCCGTGCCAAAAGCCAACGCGCCAATGGCCTGCGCTCCACCGAGAGTGTAGACCGTTTCTACCCCGGCAATGGCGGCAGCGGCCAGAATCACGTCCGGCACACGGCCGTCCCGCCCCGGCGGGGTGGCTACCACAATATCCGGCACACCCACCACCTGCGCCGGAATGACGCCCATCAGCAGGCTGGAAGGTAGCGGGGCTGTGCCGCCGGGGACATACACGCCCACGCGCTGAATAGGCGTCACCCGCTGCCCCAACCGGCCGCCCATCTCCGTCGTTGTCCAATTGGGCAATGGCTGGTAGCTATGAAATTGGCGAATACGGTCAGCGGCAAAACGGAGCGCGTCGGCTAAGCCGGCAGGAATGCGGGCAACGGCCGTCCCCAATACCACCTTATCCACCACAAAACTCGCCAACTCCACGCCGTCTATCTTCGCCGTCCAGTGGCGCACGGCCGTGTCCCCTTGTTGGCGAATGGTGCGCAGAATAGTGGTTACGGCCGTGTCCGGTGTACTGCCTGCACCAAACAACGCATCTAACCGCGCCTGCAAAGCCGCCGGTACCTCTGGTTCCAACGCCATCTCCCGCCGTAAAATCGTTCGTTGTGCTTCCTGCACCGTGTAAATTTTGACCATGGTCAGCCTGCTAAATAAATTTTCGCACTTCACATGTCATTCCGAACGAAGTCTTCGGAGTGAGGAATCCCTCTCCTTTGTTGGCGTGTGGGATTCCTCACCGAAGACGGTTCGGAATGACAACTAAAAGTTCAAGCTATTTATGTAACGGTGTGTTTAACTCTCCAATGCGGTTAACATCGCTTTGTAGCGAATCGGTTCTTCCTCGAAAATGTAGGTGCAGGGGGCGACGATGACCCCACTGCCGCCGATTGAGCGCAGTTCGGCAACGGCCGGGAAGAGGTCGGTTTTTTGCACCACGATGTTGATGGCAAACCAGTCCGCGCCGTCATGGGTGATGACGCGGCTGATGGTGGGGCCTTGCAGCCCGGCAATATGCTCTTTGCCGCGCATCAACGCCGCAATCGCTTCCGGGGATGTGCCCCGTATGTTGGCCGTCACCAGGTAAGACCCTGCTGCCCGCAGGTGAGCTTCAATGTATTCCAGCATGTGCCGGGCGATAGCCAGCACTTCTGGGCGCTCTTGCAACGCTTTTTTGTTGGCAATGAGAACAGCCTGGGATGCCAGAATCTGACCGTCGGCCAACGGCCGTAAATGATTATCTCGTAACGTCACCCCCGACGACACCAGGTCGGCGATCAGGTCGGCAAAACCGATGGCCGGGGCGATTTCCAGCGTACCTTCGACGTTGACCAGTTTATACGGCCGTACCCCATGCCCATCCAGGAAAGCGGCCGTGACGTGGGGGAATTTGGTAGCAATGCGCAGGGTACGGCCGTTGACCGCCAATTCCTCGGCCCACGCCGCCACCTCTGCCATCGTCTGCACCGGCTTTTCCTCCGGCGCCGCCAGATTTAGCGTACAAGGGCCATACCCTAATGCTTCATGTAGCGTGATGATTTTACGGCCGTTGTCAAACCCCTTTTCCGCCAGCACGTCATAACCGGTAATGCCAAAGTCCACACTGCCTTCGCGCACCCCGGTCACAATATCACCCGGCCGCTGAAACATCACCGTCAGCCCCGGCAGCGCCGGAATGGTGGCCGCATACTGGCGTGGGTTCGGCCGGTACACCTTCAGTCCACATGCCGCCAAAAAATCAAAACTTCCCTCATATAGCGCCCCCTTACTCGGCAGCGCCAGGCGAATATCCGTTCGTGCCATATGACCTCTACAACAAAAAACCCTCCCCGGGCCTGCCGGGGAGGGTCAGTCTCTCCCAATAATGCGCTGTTAGACCAGCATGGCTTTAACCCAGGATATAACCTTGTCTATTGAAGTGGTGGCAATGAACCCAAAAACTCTTTGGATCATCACATACTTGCCAGTGGGTTAAAGCATGAATCACATTCATCTTGGGTTGAAGTCTAGCATACTATTCTCGCGGTGCAACCGATCTATTCGCCGCTCATCATAATCGGCATGTAAGAAACAGGCACCACAAACGGCGCTTCCTGATCCAGAATAAAGCTGGCTTCAACCTGCCCAGTTTGTGGTTCAGGTGTGGAACTCAATGCCACAGCTTCAAAGGAGTAAATGCCATCACCTGGGGTAAACGGGAAAGAGGCATTGCCACTTGTACCTGGAAAGGTTTGGAATAATGTCCAGTTGCCCAGGCCAAACCGGACCCAAATTTGCACACCGGTGACGCTGTAAGCAAAAGGCTCAACCATCCAGCTAATGTTGACAGATGTCGCGCCGGGGTCGGTGACTATGTTGGGCGAGATGGTGTTCATCTGAGCTACCGGATGACCCACGATGGTGGTAGACGCCTGTGGCCCACTCCAGGGTTGGATGTTACCGGCATTGTCAATTGCCCGCGCCCGCAGTTCATAAAAACCGGCCGGGGCGCCAGTGTAGTTGTAGGTGGTTTGTGAAGCGGGGGCGTTTGTGACCAGGTTGATCCAGACGCCGCCATTTGACCGATATTGCACATCATAGTTGCGAATGCCTGACCCCGGCTGCGTGTCTGCGCCAGTCCAACTGATAGTGCCAAAGGATTGGCTGTAAGGGGGTAAGGCATTCATGGTGGCGGCAGGCGGGATGGCGTCAATAGTGGTGCTGGCAGTAGGGCCTATCACGCTCCAATCGGTGACGTTGCCGGCATTGTCCCTGGCGCGTACCCGGAATTCCACAAATTGCGTGTTACCGGCTTCGCCAAAGGTGGCCGAGGTTTGGGTAACAAAGTTTTGCCAGTCCGTCCAGCCGCCGCCGTTAACGCGATATTGTACCGAGTAATTGGCAATACCACTGGGCGTACAGCCAGATGGGGCCGTATCAAACCCGCTCCAACTGACCGTAAAGTTCTGGGGACTCCAGATGGGCAGGGCGTTCACCGAAGAGGTTGGCGCCTGATTGTCACATTGTTGGTTATAGGTAACAGTTAGATAGGGGAAACAGCCATAAGGGCCATTACAGCCCAGGTTCACAAGTTGTTCTTTGGAGTAAAAGATGCGGCTGAAATTGACGTTTGACCGTTCATCGCCGGTGAAAACAGCGCCCCAGTTGGTGTTGGTGCGCCAGAAGTTGATAACCTGGGTGGCGTTGAGGGTTTTCCAGCCATTGCTGATATCCAGGCAACCAACGCCAATTTCCTGACCTGCCAGCCCGGCGGCATTGGCCCAGGTTAGAACGTTTTCGTTCCAACTGGCGGTGGGGAAATCGGCCCGGAAGCAGAGGTTATCACTGGTATTGTTGGCCTGTAGCTGGAACATGCTGAAGGTGGCATTGCTGACATTGGCGTTGGCCGGGATGGCCGCCAGGTTGAACTGCATGAACATGCGCATGGCATTTTGGCCGCTGTTGCTGTTGAAGCCCAGTCCTAATGTGGTGGACCCGCCATAGTTGGTATTGGGCATGCCGGAGGCGATGAAGGTGTCCTGGGCGATGGGGATGGTGATGGTTTCGTAAACGGCCGTGCCGACTTCTTCGCGGTTGAGGATGTAAACGCCAGGGAAATCGGGGTGTTCCATAGGGTAGGTGGGTGGGGGGGGATCGTCATCTTGGGCTACGGCCGTGCCCACCACAATTGCGCCAAATATCAACAATAAAACAAGCAATAACCAGGCTCCTTTGGGGGTGTTATGCACTGACTTTTTTTTCATATTCTTCCTCACTTTACTAAAGGTTAATAAGGTTTTCTGCTCAGGAGAGACAAACTAACAGTTCGCCAGAAAGCGAATGAGCTACCAGATTTTAGCGAATGTTCCCTAAATGCCCAATTCAGGCTAGATGTTCCAACCAGGGGGGCCGAGATACGGCCGTAAATCTTCATCCTGCAACACCCGCCGCACACTCTCTTCCAGGCTCAACTCACCGGCCAGAACGGCCTTTTGGTAACGGTTGGCCCAGCGATAAATGAGGCCACGTGATTTGCGATGTTCCACCAACATGATTTGGGCGAGTGGGCCGCCATGATCCAGAAATCCAGAAGTCGCATAGTCACGGATGGTCTGCTGCCAGTCATACGCCAGCCGCACAATTTCGGTTTGCCAGCCGTGTGCAGGAGTCCAGGTGAAACGGCCGTAACTTAACCTTTTATCCTCGTCAAACGGTGCGCCCACAGAGCCAATGTTCACGACCAGCGTGTCTGCAATCTGGCGCAGCAGCGGGCGGTGGGTATGGGCGGTGACAAAAATGGCGGGGGGTGGGGCGATGAGCTTTTCGATGTCGGCGTCGGCCGTTTCCGGTTATTTTGCATGGCCGCGTGAACCACGCGCAGTTCACGGCCGTCGGGCGCCGTGAAGCTGTATTGGTCGGGTAAAGCGGCGATGGTGGCGATGTGCCCGTTTAGCTGTTCATACGTCCATTGAGCATACTGGCGAATTTGCAGGGAGGGGGCGCGCGGATCGTTGGGGGGTGTGGCACATTCTAAAACGTAATCTTCGTGGTTGCCTTTGAGGATGCGCCAATTTTGCTGGTGTGCCCGCGCCTGCACAAATTCCCAACAGGCCAAAGAGCAAGGCCCCCGGTTGACTACATCCCCGGCCACCACCACCACATCGGGCTGCCATTTGTCCAGGTCGGCAACGGCCGTTTCCAGCACGGGCATATTGCCATGAACATCAGAGATAACGGCTATTTTCATATCAGGTCTAGTCTAGCCCGATATGCTCTGCCTGTCACCGAAGTTCAACTGCCAATTGCTAATTTTCAAGTGACAATCGGCAATTAACGATCCCGTTTCCCCTGCTTGGGGCGCGACTTCGGTTTGCGAGCATGTTTATTGGCTTTCATCTTTTCATGGTGATGCTCGCGCTGTTCTTCTTTGCGTTCCTGGCGGTGGGCGTGTTTGATGCGTCGTTTGTCTTTCTTTTGTATGCCGGTTTTTGCCGGACTGTTTTCCTCAGCCATAGCGTGCCTCCTGACACGGCCGTGTCCTTCCTATCCTGCGCCTCATTAGACCATAAGCCACAGAAGCCAGCAAGTGAAAAAAGGAGCAAGCAGGAGGTGATCA
>CAYXUZ010000015.1:34271-53528 GCA_964467705.1 uncultured Ardenticatenaceae bacterium
TTACACAATTCCAAATAAACCTGTCGTCCGTTACACTGAATCATCAGGAGGCAACTGGAGGTTGTGATGAGTAAACGCCAAGCCCATCAACCACAAGTAGTCGTGCGGGTCAGCCGGGCTGAATACGAGCAGTTTTTACATGATAAAACATACATCCCTGACTGCCTGCATCTCAACGGAGCCGGTCTGCCTGACTGTCCCGGCGATTGTGTCATTGGCCTGGTCTGTGTCATGTTTATCTATACTGACCCCGAATCGGGGATTGAGGCGGAGTGGTTTGCCTGCGCGCCGCCAAAAGTAGTCGCCCAATTGATTGGCCGCGCCGAACTACTAGACGAACCTCACAATGACCGCAAGCTGAAATTCCTGGGCTATGCCCATTAGACATCTTCCAGACATCCGATTTCGTCAAGAAATCGGATGTCTTTAACGGGTGTGTACCAATCGTTATCGGGAGATGAGTGGCAGGTATGCTTGTGGGTTCAGCGATTGCATCGTTTGCCACCATTCCAACAGCTCTAAAAGTGCCTGTGGTGGATTGGTGGGGGCAGAATGTCCGGCCTGGTCTAAATCGCTGAGGCCATGACAGGAAGTGCAAACGCGTACTTCGCCGGGAGCAAAGGTGAGCCAATACCGTTCGCGCACCACCCCTTCGCCTTCCGGGTCGGTTAATTGCCAGGTGAGGGCGCGGCCAGCAGGCACAAAGGCAGCCATGGAGCCATCCGCCCCCAGAGTGACGCTGCCGGTCGGGCCGGTGGTGGGTGGGTTATAGCCACTGCCGCCGGGTTGGGCCAGCAGGCGACGGCCGTCGCGCGGCGTATTCCCACCCCACGTATACCCCCGAATCTGCAAACCCTGGAAAAATTGCATGTAACTCACGTCATAGATTTGGCCCGGTTCGCCAATCGTCTGTACGCCGCCGGGTACGCGCAGATTAAACGGTTGCTGCCTGTCCAGGTCATCCCGTGTGGTCACATCCCGGCTGACTACCAACGCCAGATCACGCGCCTCCATGAACGCCTGCAATTCGGCCAATGAGACGCCCGCCTGATCAAACATTTGCTGTTCTGGCGCGGGCAGGGTGAATACGGGCGGCGTGGGGCGAGTACGCGGCCGTACTTCCACCGGATTCAGTTCCCACAAAACGCCATTAAACGTGACCATATAGTCCGGGTCCCAAAAGCTGATCTGTTTGCTGATGCCATTGGTCAGCGGTGTGCTGGCCGTCCATTGCCCGCCGCCGTTCGGTGTGAGCAGTTTCAGGCGAAATTCATAGCTGGAATTGACGCCGCTGCCGGTTTCATCGCCGCTGTCGGCCGTATGGATTGCCAGGAGCGTGCCGTCAGAAAGGGGGAGGGGTTCGCGGTAACGGCCGTCGCCATGATCCACATCGGTTGCATATTCCACCACCACCTCATCCGCATTCTGCCCGGCCGTTTCCAGCCGCAGGATATTCCCGGCGGCATGGGTGTAAAACTCCGGCGAATCCACCCCAAAAAACGTGCCCGGATCAAGTGGGTCTTCCTTGATCTGGAACATATTTGTAATCTCATTTTCGTTCGTGCGCGGGTACTGGCCGTAATACTCCACCACGTTGGGGTCATCGTTGATGGCATTGGGGATATAGCCATGTAATTCGTGCCGCCCCAGGTGCAGCAAAATTTCGCCGTCCGTACCATCCTGGTTGATCGTCCAGGGGAAGAAATGGTTGATGGTGTGGCCGACGATGTTTGTGCCCGGCACCGCTTCACGTGGTTCTGGGAAGACCTCGGCGCGGCTGTTCAGGATGGTGGCATTGGCCGCTTCGCTGCTGTAGTTGAACGAGCCATAAGGCGGATTTTGTGGATCGGCGCGGTCGGCGTCCGCCTGCTGGTCTTGTTGCAAATGATCCCATTGGGTGAAGAGGACACGGCCGTAACTATCAATTGTCGGTGAAAAATCCCCCGACGGTGCATGGTTCAGCAGCCGCAAATCACCCGTCGCCGGGTTCAGGCTCCACAACCCCGTGTTCGTTGGCGCAGATTCATACTCATCCAACTGTGGGTACAGGTGCATCTGTCCATTACGCGGCCGATCCGACGTAAAAATGATGCGATCATCCGTGCCATAAATCGGGCTGATATTGTTGACATTCTCTGGTTGGTTGGGCACTTTAGTAATGACAGGTGTGTCGTTCAATCCCAACCCGGTAATTTCGTATAACTGCCAGTAATAGGTTTCCCACTGGTACTGATTCTCTGGCGCGCCAATGACCATGCTGAAAATCGCCTTGTTGCCATCCCAATGCACCGATGGGTCGCGTACTGCAATGGCATTGTCATCCTGAAAACCGGTGACGCCATATCCGGCCGTTTCCGTCAAATTCTTGAGCGTGCCATCTGTGTACCGAATCCACAAATCGCCGCCGCGCCCGGCTGATTGCATGGCCGGGTTGTGATTACCAAAAGTTGAGCCGATGGTGGTGAAATCACCGGCGATGGGCAGTTGGGTGACAAAGAGAATGGGATAAGGGGTGGTGGGCTGGCCGACGGCGCGGCTGGCGCGGGGCGTGCGAGCCACCAGGACACCAATCAAAATCAAAGCAAGTAAGATAATACCGAAACGAACTATCAATCTGAACGTACTTCGAGGGGACATACTCTGCTCCTTACTATTTTTTGTTTGTAGTAGGCGATTTATCGCCCTCAACGCCGCTAAAGCGGCTACTACAAACCGTTTGAACGTTCTGCTTATAGCGGATGGGCCAGCCACCTGTCAACCAACCTACCGGAGGACAGTGGTACTATTGGTTACATTTGCCCACCGTTTCAATCTGGTGAGCGTGTTATAATTTTGCCTGTTATGAGTCATAGCCATCATCATCACGACAACCCCTTCTTTAACCGGCAGCGCATAAATGATCCGGCTTATTTTTACGGCCGTGCCCAATCCATTGAAAACCTCTACAGCGCCATTGCCACCCGCCAAAGCCGCTCCCTCGTCGGCGAACGCAAAATTGGCAAAAGTTCCCTGCTTACCGTCATCTCCTGCCCGGACATGTTGCGTCAGCATGGGTTTGATCCCGACCGATTTGTCTTCATCTACATGGATTTAGAAGGCATGTCCAACATCGGCTATGACGAATTTTGGCCGGAACTACTAGACCAAATGGCGTTGTCTCTGCCCCTTGGCCAGGCTGAACTGCGGGAGCAAGCCGAAAATCTCTCCCTACAAGCCGATACCCGCTTCATGCAGGTGCGCCGTCTGCTGCGCCGGGTGGAGCGGGCCGGGCTGCGTGTGGTGCTGATGCTGGACGAATTTGAAAGCCTGGCCACCAACGCCGCCTTCGATGCCAGCTTTTACGGCGAACTGCGCAGCCTGGCCGGGGAATTGGGCGTCACCTACATTACCACTTCCAAACAGGGTTTGTACGACCTGACCTACCAATATGCCGACACCCTCTCCTCTCCCTTTTTCAACATTTTTTCCGAGGAGCGACTAAATTTGCTGCCGCGTGAAGAGGCAGTGGAACTGTTAACAGGGCTGTCCGGTAAGGGACACGGCCGTGCCTTTACCCAGAAAGAGATTGATTTTTGCCTGGATCACGCTGGCCGTCACCCCTTTTTTTTGCAGGTGATTGGCTCGCATCTCTTTGCTGCTCGTGCGGAACCGATTCCCGATGCCGAAGTAGAGACGTTGGTGCTGCGCCGTTTTCTGGCGGAGGCGGAAGACCATTACCGCTACCTGTGGCGGCAGTTGGGCGAAGTGGAGCAGGCCAGTTTGCGCCACCTGCACACGGCCGACGCCGAAACCCGCCGCGCCCTGCAAGAAAAGGCGCTGGTTGAATTGACGGATGAGGGGCGGCTACGGCCGTTCAGCCGTTCATTCAGTGATTTTGTGCAACGGGCGGAAGTGGCGCAACGGCCGTCTACCAACCCGCGCACAATGACCAGCACCACCGACCTGACCGGGGCCACATTGGGCAGCTACCGCGTCCTCTCCATCTTGGGGCGGGGCGGCATGGCCGTCGTCTACAAAGGGTACCAACCGTCATTGGATCGCTACGTCGCCATCAAGGTGATGTCCCGTTCTCTGGGCGGCGAAGAATCCTTCATCGAACGCTTCCAACGTGAAGCAGCCAGCGTAGCCCAACTGCGCCACCAAAACATTGTGCAGATGGTGGATTTTGGCGTACAGGATGACATTTCCTACATGGTCATGGAGTACATTCAGGGCGAATCGCTGAAAGATTGGCTGCGCCAGTTGCGTGAGGTGAACCACCGGCTACCGCTGGCAGACGCGGTGAAAGTGGTACGCGATATTGCCGCCGCCCTCGATTATGCCCACGCGCACGGCATCGTCCACCGGGACGTAAAACCGGCCAACATCATGCTGCGCCAGGAGGAGCGGCTGGCGCAGTTGACAGGTAATGCGGAGTACACGGCCGTACTCACCGACTTTGGCGTGGCCCGGATGTTGGAAGGGGCGCAGCTCACCGGCACCGGGGCCACCATAGGCACACCCGATTATATGTCGCCGGAACAGGCACACGGCCGTCCAGCCCAGGCCGCCAGCGATATTTATGCCCTGGGCATCGTCTTGTTTGAAATGTTGACGGGGGAACTGCCGTTTACGGCCGATACCCCCGTCGCCCTCCTGCTCCAACACATGCAGGCCACACCACCCCCGCTCACCGTCAAAGCCCCCCACATCCCGCCCGACCTGGAACTCGTCCTCATGCAAGCTCTGGCCAAAGACCCCGAAAATCGCTACGCCACGGCCGGCCAATTCGCCGCCGCCCTCCAGCGTGCTGCCCGCATTGGGAATGGGTTATAAGCCATGTCTAAAGTGAATCTACCCAATGCCGAGAGGGCTTTCATTGATATGCGTAAGTTGCGCGATTATGCTCTTGATTCAGACCATCGAGTGGGGAAGCACAAGGCCAGTTTATTTGCAGCGTTTTTGGGCATGAGCAAGGACGATGCGGACATATTGAGGGAGATTCTTCTTCAAGCGGCACAGACAAATGATGCTATTATTGGGATACAGGATGAACATGGGCAACGGTATAATGAAGCATGAGTTAAGAAAAATAACAGGGACACTACCCACCGAAAAAAATACGTTCAAAAGAAGAATGAGATTCCATCAAGGGTGGTGGCGGGCGTTTGTTCTGGTTGAAGAAGAAGGAAAACATTCAATTACAAAGGATGCTGGTATTTGCAATACCATTCTAAATGGAGAGACCAGCCGGAAGAATTTTTTGTCTCCAAACATATCCGAGGCTGTGGAGAAAACAATTTGGGAAAGGCAAGCAACAAGCTCGGGGATAATCCAGAAAGACAGGTTGTTTAATAATTTGTTGTCAAGCCAACCGCTTTGTTTTAACTTTTTTGGTGAACTCAAATTGGATCAAGCGTTTGCATTGCAGGTTTTGCAGCAGTTTTGGCCAGGACTGACCAAAGTCAAACAAGTAATATTTGAATTTGCTCCTGTGGAAAATTACACCAACGACAATTCCGCATTTGATGTGGCGTTTGAAGTGATGGCTGGTAATCACGTGGGGTTGGTGGGGCTTGAATGTAAATATACAGATACATTCTCCCAAACGGAATATGATAAGGCGGAATATCGGCACATCTTTAATAACCGCAATGAAAGTGTATTTGCGGCAGGGTATGAGGAGTTTAGGGCAGCCAGATTTAATCAACTTTTCCGCAACCAGTTAATAGCTGAGGCACTTATACAAAACGGTCAATATGATTTTGTATATACCGGATTATTTTGCCATCAAGATGATGAAGGTGCATTGCAAATTGGGGCAGAATTTCAACATAAACTGAAAAATGGTGACAAGATTTTTCGGGTCATCACGTATCAGGATTATATTGAAAAGATGCAGAAGTTAGAGATAAGTTGGGAACGGCGAGAGTTAAGCATGTTGCTCTGGGCTAGATATTGTAGTACAAGGTTAAGCGAACAGATTTTTGAGTAAAAAAGTTCTGCTGCCCTGGTTACGCTTCATGCCGATGAACTTATGCTGACACAAATTATTGATGAGAGGTGAACACGATGACTTTTGACGTGATTTTGCAAAAACAGTTGGATAATGGTTTTATTGCCCGTCCGGTGCTCTGGCCAGATTCAATGGTTCGTGGGGAAACTGAGCAGGAAGCTATAGCACGTGTGCGTGTTTTGATTCGTGATTTGCTTACCGAGACACAATTGGTACAGGTCGAGATAGAAGCACCTCAATCCCAAACAGACAATCCCTGGATTGCCAAGGCTGGTGCGTTCGCCGATGATCCTAATTGGGATGACTTTATCCAGGCAATGGCTGATTACCGCCGCCAATTAGACGAAGAACAAGCTGTTGAGCTAACATGAAATATGTGCTTGATACTGACCACGTAACGTTGCATCAACGTAACCATCCCCTGGTTGTAGCCAGAATTCAAGGATATAGCCCGGATGATCTGGCAATCACAGTAATCACTGTTCAAGAGCAAATGCGCGGCCGTCTGGCTGAGTTAGGTCGCGCCAGGATAGATCTTACTGTTGCCTATGCCCAATTACAGAATACCGTTCAATACTTCTGCGATTTGACTATTCTCTCGTTTGATACGGCCGCACAACAACAGTATCAGCAACTCCAGGCGCAAAAGATTCGCATTGGTACGCTCGATCTGCGGATTGCCGCCATTGCTTTGAGTCAGGACGCTATACTGGTTACTCGCAATCGGCGTGATTTTGAGCAGATACCTTCGTTAAGGATTGAAGACTGGTCTCAATCCATCCCCTTGACCCCTTGAGGATGCCTTGATAAGACGTGCGATAGTTGTGGGGATTGGTGGGGGTATTGTTTTGAGCCTGACGGCCGTGTACCCGATTGCGGGTTTGCTGGCTCCATTGTGGTTGGAGGGGTGGGCACGGCCGTTTCCCGATGACCTGACGCATAGCATCTGGCTGATGGCCTCGGCCGTGTTAGCCACGTTTACCTTTTTGCTGATAGGGTTTGTGGCCGCACGGCCGTCACGCGGGTGGCGCGAAGGAGCCAAGGCGGGCATGGTGGCCGGTCTGGCGGCCGCCGGTCTGTGTTACTTCACCATCATTTTGCCGGTCAACACCCTGGTCGCTTATGGCACGGTGGGCGCAGTCATGGATGTGCTGGTGGACTCCTTTATGCCGCCGCCTTATGTGCTGCGCAACTACGTCATTTCGTTTGAGAATGCTGCTTTTCAAGGAGAGATTGTGCTGGTAGCGGCCGCCTGTTTTTGGGGCGCACAGGGGGCCTGGGTGGGCTGGCGGCGGCGGAAAGAGCCACGTCCGGCACGGCCGTCCCTCTTTGCGCTCGTGCAACAAGGCGAACACCCCAAACGATACTTTGCCGGGGACGAGACGGCCGTGTGGACGGGCATTCTCGTGGGGCTGGTGGTGGCGGTGTTAACGGCCGTTACCCTATCTGGCTGGTCTTACCTGGTCTATTCCGATTGGCCGGAACTGATGAGCGCCTTGCAAGAAAGCCACAGCGGCATCATCGCTTCCGGCTCGTTAGGCGGCGTGGCCGGGCTGCTCTCGCCGTTATTGGGTGTCGCTTTTATCGCTTTTGGCGCGGTGGTCGTTGGCCTGCTCAAAAATCCGCCCAACTGGTTCCGGGCACGCTTTTGGGGTGTGGTGGTGGCCGGGATTGCCATTTCGTTGGCCGTCCATGCGGTGGCTTTGCGGTTGTTCTATTTCAATCTGGGACTCTCCCCGTTTTGGGTGCTGCGCGAACGTGCCCACGCCGTTGATCCACAAACCCTGGCCGATATTGCCAGCTTCATGGATGCCATTGAAATGGGGTTTAGTGACCCGGCCTTTGTCCTGGGTGCGGTATTGACCATCCCCTGGGTGGTGCTGCTGTCCGCGCTGTTGGTGGGGGTGATCGTCGGTGGTGTGCAGGCCATCATCTATGTGCCCCTCCTCTCCATGCTCCGCAAACGGCCGGTAGACAAAGCGATCCTGGCGCAGCGCCATCTGAAAAATGAAACCAACGAGATTTTACCGGCCGTATACACCCTGTTTACAAAGGATGAGCAGGCGTATGCTGTGCTGGCGCAGGTGACGGCCTGCACCTGGAAACGGCTGCCGGATGTTTCCCGCTTTGCGGCGGCCTACCACACATTGGGTACGAGCAAAAAGGAAGAGGAGTACGCGGCGACTATTGCCGATCTCAGCCAGACCTTGACGGCCAACCGGCAGTGGCGGTGGGCGCTCGATTTTGCCGGGGCGTACCAGACATTGCACCAGGTGATGAGCGCCCGCTCGTTAGAGCAAATTCTCAAAATTGAGCCACCGCCGGAACAGCATACGTCGTCGCTGCCGCCGCTGGTGGTGAAAAGCCAGCAGCGCATCGGCCGGATTGTGCTGGAATTGAAAAAGGTGGAGCGCACCGATGATTTGCCGACGAAGCTGATCTTTCTGGAAAACGCGCTGGCGGCCATTCACGATTCGCAGACGTTTGTGGAGAAAGAGTTTGCCGACCCGGCGTGTTGGCCGACGCCACTGCCGCAGACCAACGCCTTGCAGGTGTCGCTGAAACATTGGGAGGAGACGGTGTTGACGGCCGTAAAACGCCTCAAAGGTCGCGCCGACATCCTGGCCAGCCTCAAGCTCAATCACACCACCTTTTTGCCAGAACTGCCGCTGCCGGTGTCCGTGCGTAATCAGGGCTTGAACGTGGCCCAACAGGTGCGCGTGAAGCTGTTGCCCGGCGACGATTACGATTTGCTCGGCGTGAAGAGCGAAGGCTTTGTAGAAATTTTGCCGCCGGGCGAAGAGAAAACGCTCAATCTGCTCATCATGCCCCGCGAAGGGCTGCCACGGGCACGGGTGGCCTGGGAAGTGCTGTTTGATGATGCCGTAGATGACCAGCGCCGGGTGACGTTTGGCGATAAGGTGGAGTTTGTGGAATCGGAACGGCCGTTTACCCGCGTCTTTCCCATTCCCTATGTCACCGGCACACCGCTGAAAACGGACGATGTGTTTGTGGGGCGAGAGGATGTCTTTGGCTTTGTGCAGGAGATGTTGGTGGGGGCGCACCAGAACAATGTGGTCATTTTGCACGGGCAGCGGCGCACCGGCAAGACCTCCGTGTTGTACCGGCTGCCGCACCTGCTGGCAGACACCCATTATGCCGTGCTGGTGGATATGCAGGGCAAACCGGCGCGGGGTGAGGCGGAGTTTTTGTATGCCATCGCCGACGACATAGTGTTCACGCTAGAAGAGAAGGGCATCAATGCCGAACTGCCGCCGCGCTCGGAATTTGAAGAAAACCCCGAATTTTTCTTCAGTTCCCGCTTTTTGCGCGGCCTGAAACCGCATCTTAACGGCAAGAATCTGCTGCTGATGTTTGATGAGTTTGAAGAGTTGCAGCGGCGGGTGGAAGACGGCCGTTTGCAACCCGAAATCTTCCACTTTTTGCGTAATCTGATGCAGCATGATGCCCAGGTGGACTTTATCTTTGCCGGGACGCACAAGCTGGAAGAGTTGGGCGCGGAATACTGGTCGGCGCTGTTTAACATTGCCGCCTATCGCCCCATCACCTTTTTACGGCCGTTGGAGATGCGCCGCCTGATTTTGGAGCCGATCAAACAGTATAACACCGAGTATGACCCGCTGGCGGTGGAGCGCATTATCAACGTCACCGCCGGGCATCCTTACTTTGCCCAACTGCTGCTGCACGAGATGATGGTCTATCACAATGAGATGAAGGCGTCTTACCTGACGGCCGTAGACGTTGACCAGGTAATTGAGCGCATTATTGGCCGGGGGGAGGCCCATTTTCGGTACATTTGGGACGAGTCCAGCGAGGAGGAGCGGCAGGTGCTACAGGGCATGGCCGAATTGCTGGTCAGCGCTGAGGGAGTGACGGCTAAAGATTGTCGCGCCTTTCTCACTGAACGCGGCCTGGAATCGGCTGACCGTTGGAAAGCCGCGCTCACCAGCCTGGAAAACCGGGACATCCTCTTCCGCAACGACGCCAAAAGCCCGCTTTACCGCTTTACGGTGGAGTTGGTACGATTATGGGTGATGCGGTCACGGCCGTCGCTGTAAAGATTTTAAGCGCAAATTACCTCTATCATCATGGCCTTTTGTGGTATACTCTCCTCTATGCGGGATAATACAACAATTGATGCGTAAATCGTAATCCGTAACCCGTAAACGGACTTCGGATTACGCATTACGGAAAAAGACCACACCATGTCAGACAACCAGCAATTTGTCCACCTGCACTGCCACAGCGAATACTCCTTGCTCGATGGACTGAGCCGGGTGGATGATCTGGTGGGGCGAGCGGCGGAATTGGGGCAAACGGCCGTAGCCCTGACCGACCACGGCGCCATGTATGGCACCCTCGAATTTTACCGTGCTGCCAAAGCGGCCGGTATCAAACCCATCGTCGGCATCGAAACCTATCTGGCCCGCCGCAGCATGGCCGACAAAGACCCACAACTGGACAAAACTCGCTTCCACATGCTGCTGCTGGCCCAAAACCAGACCGGCTACAAAAACTTGTTGCACATTGCCAGCGCCGCTCAACTCGATGGTTACTACTACAAACCCCGCATAGACCGCCCCTTCATGGCCGCCCACAGCGACGGCCTCATTGCCACCACCGGCTGCATGGCCGGCGAAATTCCCCGCGCTATCGGCGATGGCAACATGAAACTGGCGCATAAATTGTTGGGCGAATATCTAGACATCTTTGGCAAAGAACGCCTCTTCCTGGAATTACAGGAACACTCCATCCCCGAACTCAGCCAGATCAACAAAAAGCTGATTGAGATGGCCCCTCGCTACGGTCTGGAACATAACTTTCTGGCGACCAACGACGTGCATTACGTCCGCGCTGCCGACGCTGCCCCCCACGAAGTGCTGCTCTGCATCCAGACCAGTTCCACCGTACAAAACCCCAAAATGCGCTTCTCCGACCAGGGCTATTACCTTAAATCCTACGATGAAATGATGCACCTTTTTCAGGGCTACCCGGAGGCGGTGGTGCGTAACTCGTTGCAAAACAGCCTGCTCATTGTCGAGCAGTGCGCCGTAGACCTGGATGACAAAAACTACCACCTGCCCCATTTTGACGTACCTGCCGGTACGGACGCCCCTGCCTATTTGCGTATTCTCTGTGAAGAAGGGCTGGCCTGGCGTTACGGAGCTGAACGCGCCCAACACGACCACGAACTGCGCGCCAGGCTCGACCACGAACTGCGCATTATCAACGGCATGGGGTTTGAGACGTATTTCCTCATTGTTTGGGATTTGTGTGAATGGGCTGCTCGTTCTGACCGTTGGTGGCAGCAGCATGAAGACCCTTTTCCCTATGAAAGTTATCAGGAATGGAAAGAAAATGACATTTGGTGGAATGTGCGCGGTTCTGGCGCAGGGTCGGTGGTGGCGTACACATTGGGCATTACCAGTATAGACCCGCTGGTGAACGGTCTTATCTTTGAGCGATTTCTTAACCCAGGGCGTGTATCCATGCCCGACATTGATCTGGATTATCCTGATGATGCCCGTCATTGGATGGTGGCTTACGCCAAACAGCGCTACGGTTCGGAAAAGGTTGCCCAGATCATCACCTTTGGCACGATGGGGGCGCGGGCAGCCATCCGCGATGTAGGCCGGGCGCTGGATATGCCTTTGCCAGAGGTGGACAGCATTGCCCGCCTGATCCCGGCCATTCCCGGCAAACCGGCGCATATTGCCGATGTGTTGAATAAAGATCACGAATTTTATTCGGTGGAGCTGGAGCAGCGGTACAAGAGCGAAACGGCCGTCAAAGAACTGCTGGATACGGCCCGCAATCTGGAAGGCGTTACCCGCCATGCTTCCAGCCATGCGGCGGGAGTGATTATTTCGGATCGGCCGTTGGAGGAGTATGTACCGCTCAATCGCCCCACCAGTGGTGAGGAGGGGTTGGGTGGCCTGGATCGGGTGACGCAGTGGCCGATGGAAATTGTGGAATCCATTGGCTTGCTCAAAGTGGACTTTTTAGGGCTGAGTACACTGACGGTAATGCGCCGCGCTGCCCGCCTGATTGAGGAGCGGTATGGGGTGCGCTACACAATGGACAACATCCCGTATGATGTAGGACATGTGGGGCCAGACCCGACGAAGAAGCCAGAAAAGCTATTTGATATGCTGGAACACGGCCGTGTTGCCGGTGTATTTCAAGTGGAAGGAACAGGGATGCGTCGCCTGATGATGGAAATGAAACCGCGCCGTTTTGACCACATCATCGCCGCCATTTCCCTCTATCGGCCCGGCCCGATGGAAAATATCCCTGAATACATTCGCCGGATGCACGCCGCTATTTTTGAGAACCGGGACGTGGTGGAGTATCACACACCGGCTTTGGAGCCAATCTTGGGAGACACCTACGGCATTTTAGTGTACCAGGAGCAAATCATCCGCATTGCGGCCGATCTGGCCGGATATGAACCGGGCGAAGCGGACATGATTCGTAAGGCAGTGTCTAAGAAGAAGAAAGACTTAATGGAAAAACACCGCCTGCAATTTACCGAAGGGGCGATGGCCAGAGGGTTCAGCCGCGAGGTGTGCGAGGCGATCTGGGGGGATATTGAGTTTTTCGCGCGTTATGGTTTTAACAAGAGTCACGCGGCGGATTATGCCAAAGTAACCTGCCAGACGGCATTTTTGAAGGCGCATTACCCGGTGGAGTATCTGACGGCGATGCTCTCGGTGGAGCGGGACAATACAGACAAGGTGCGCCGTTACTTTGCGGAGGCGAAGGTGTTGGGCATTGATGTGGCCCCGCCAGACATTAACACGTCGGCCCTTGATTTTACGATTGAGGACATCGGCGACCGGCATCTTATCCGCTTTGGGTTGGGGGCGATTAAGAATGCAGGCGAAGCGGCATTGAACCAGATTTTGGCGGAGCGGGAAGCCAATGGCCCGTTTCAGAGTGTGGCCGATTTGTGTGAACGAGTAGATTTGAAGCGGGTGGGCAAACGGCCGTTGGAATACATGATCAAAGCGCATGTGTTTGACTGCTGGGGCACGCCGCCGCAACTGATAGATGCGCTGGATCGGATGGTCAGCTACAGCGGCACAGAACACGCGGCTGCTTCCATTGGCCAGATGAGCCTGTTTGGTGGGGCCACAGGTGCATCGGCCTTGAAGGTGGCCGTTGACCTGCTGCATCCGCCGCAGCAGGTGGCCCCAGTAGAACACAAAGTGCTGCTAGAGTGGGAAAAAGAGGCGTTGGGGGTGCATGTATCGGAGCATCCATTGGAACGGCCGTTGGCCAGCCTCACCACCCTCACCACTGCCGCCATCCCGGATATTGACGCCAACTGGCACACCAAATCGGTAAAGTTGGCAGGTATGATCAGCCACCTGCGCACATTGACCACCAAAAAAGGCGAGCCAATGGCCTTTGCCACGCTGGAAGACCTGGACGGCAAAATTGATCTGGTCTTTTTCCCACGCACCTGGAAAGAGTGCCGTGAACTGGTGGTGGTGGATCAGGTTTTGTTGGTGCTGGGCAAGGTGCAGGCCAAAGGGGATGAATTGAGCATCCTGGTAGACCGGGTGTCGGCCAGTGCGGAAGTGGCCCTGGCTGCTGAAGATACGGTTTCTTATTTGGGGTTGGTTAATGGCAATAGCTATGGCAACGGCAGCGGGCATGAGAATGGCAATGGCCGTGAGAGTGGCAACGGCCGTACCTCCACCGCCTACCCACCGCCGCCTCCACCCGAAGACGACTTCATTGCCGAACCACCCCCCGATTTTGCTGCCGAACCGGTTTACACTGCTCCGCTACCACCACCTAATTTTGAGGAAGGGGATGAGCGATTGTCGGTAAACGGTAAACGGTTATTGGTGAAAGAAGTCATGGAGGTGACGGCCGTAGTTACGCCTTCACCTGCTTCTAGCCATCAACCTGTCACCCTTACCCCTCAACGCACTTTAACTGTCGTGGTGGAAATACGGCCGTCGGGTAACTGGCAAAAGGCGTGCCGTGATGTGCTGCGGTTGGTGAACGAGTATGAAGGGCCGGATGGGTTGAGTATTCGCATTGTGGGGCAGGGGTTGAAGATGGAGTTTGGTCACGGCCGTACACGCAGTTGCCCCGAACTCTTTGACGCCCTCCGCCTGATCTCTGGCGTTACTAGGGTGTACAATGACTAAAACCCCGGATGTAGACTTGTGCTTGTGGCCGTAACCTTTTCCGCCTCCTTCATCTCTGCCAGTTTTGCTCGTTTTTTTGGTTGCCGCTCTTGGATTGAATGAGGGGCTATTGTGGTACTATTGCCCATATGGAACTTGCGCTTGTTTACCCTGAGTTGTCTGTTGCTTCGCGCCCATTGCCTCTAACGACAGTTGCCGAGCAATATCGCGAACCAGCTTATGCGGCCGTCACTGCCGATGCGCGTGCCGCCGCCGGGCAGTTTTTTACGCCGCCGCCGGTAGCACGGTTAATGGCTTCGTTCTTTGAAACATTGCCCGCTGATATTCATTTGTTAGATGCCGGGGCCGGTGTGGGAATCCTCACCGCCGCCTTTGTAGATGAATTGTTGGCGCGTGAGCAACGGCCACGTCGCGTCCAAGTCATCGCCTATGAACAAGAACCAAAATTCCTGCCCTATTTGCGCCAAACAATGGCAAAATGCCGTGCCGCCTGTGAACAGGTCGGCATCATTTTCACTAGCGTCATCAGAGTGGAGGATTTTGTGGACGCCGCCAGCACTATACTGCGCCCCTGTTTGCTGGAAGGGCACAGCCTTCAGTTCAACTGTGTTATCCTCAACCCTCCCTACAAAAAAATCCATAGTGATTCCCATTACCGCCGCCGCTTGCGGGATGCCGGTGTGGAGACAGTTAATCTCTATACCGCTTTTATTGCTTTGGCCGCCGCATTACTTGAACCAGAGGGGCAACTGGTGGCCATTACCCCGCGCAGTTTTTGCAATGGGCCGTATTACAAATCGTTCCGTCGTTTGTTTAATGAGCAGATGGCATTTCGCCACATCCACCTCTTTGAATCACGAGACGAAACCTTTGCCGGAGATGAGGTGCTGCAAGAAAATATCATTTTTCACGCAGTCAAAACAGCCGACCGCCGAGATGTGGCGATTTCCAGTTCGCAAAACCCGCAAGAGACCGCGCAGGTTTGCCGCACAGTAGCCTATAAGCGGGTTATCAATGCCTATGACCCACACCTATTTATCCACATCACTACTAGCGATTGCGATCAACTGGTGGCCGATCGCATGGAACGATTTTCTTGTACGCTGACGGATTTGGGGTTGGAAGTATCTACGGGGCGAGTTGTTGACTTTCGTTCCGAACCATTTTTACGCCAGCAGCCAGAGACAGGAACGGTTCCTCTGATTTACCCACATCATATGCAGGCTGGTTTCATTCATTGGCCGGACAAAGATCACCGCAAACCCAATGCATTTGTGGAGCACCCCGAAAGTAGAAAGTGGTTACTGCCACCTGGGTATTATGTAGTGGTGCGTCGCTTCTCGTCCAAAGAAGAGGCAAAACGGGTGAATGCGGCCGTGTATGCGCCAGAGCGGGTAACAAACACGTCCGTTGCTTTTGAAAATCACGTTAATGTTTTCCATGCCTGGAATAAGGGTATGACGCTACAACTGGCGCACGGTCTGGCTTTATACCTCAATTCTACCTTGTTGGATACTTATTTCCGGCAGTTCAACGGCCATACTCAGGTAAATGCAACCGATTTACGCTCACTACCCTATCCCCACCAGGAAACGTTAGAGCGGTGGGGACAAAGCTACCGTTATGATTTTCCTGATCAGCAAACAATTGATGCCCTGATAGAAACGGAGTTACAAGCCATGTCAAATATACACACCCCCGACCCTATTGTTGCCAGGAAAAGAGTAGCTGAAGCGCTGACTGTTTTACAGGCGCTTGGCCTGCCGCGTGGCCAACAAAACGAACGTTCCGCCATGACCTTGTTAGCCTTGTTAAATCTATCCCCTGAGAAACCCTGGTCTGCTGCCGATATGCCACTATTAGGCATTACGCCGATCATGAACTTCATTCGTGAGCAGTATGGTGTTGAGTATGCACCCAATACCCGTGAAACAATTCGTCGTCAGACAATGCATCAATTTGTTCAGGCGGCTTTGGTGGTCGAAAATCCAGATGATCCGACCCGCCCCGTGAATAGTCCCTACTGGTGTTACCAGATTGAACCGGTGGTTCTCAACCTTCTGCGGCAGTATGGCAGCGATAATTGGGAGGGAAGGTTGACAGAATATCAGGCTACGTCAGTGACTCTCCAAGAGCGATATGCCCGGCAAAGAGAACTTCATCTGGTGCCAGTACAGGTATCCCTCCAACAGGAGATCAATTTATCAGCCGGTAAACACAGCCTGCTCATCAAACAAATCATTGAGCAGTTTGCGCCACGATTTGCGCCAGGCAGCACACTGGTTTATGTTGGTGACACAAGTGACAAATGGGGCTACTTCGATAATGAGTTGCTGGCTTCTTTAGGGATTGTCGTGGGCCTGCATGGGAAAATGCCGGATGTTGTTCTCTATGAGCCTGTCAGGGAGTGGCTGTTGCTCATTGAGGCAGTGACCAGTCATGGTCCAGTGAATCCTAAACGTCGCTTTGAATTGGAGGAATTATTTGTTCCGATGAAGGACAAAATCGTCTATATCACCGCTTTTCACACCAGAAGTGAAATGGCGCGTCACCTGGTTGACATTTCTTGGGAAACCGAAGTTTGGGTAGCTGATGACCCAACTCATCTGATTCATTTTGATGGCGTCCGCTTCCTGGGGCCGTATGGTTCAGAAGCTTAGGGGGACGGGAACAACAATGTAAAGGTTGTGCCCTGGCCGGGGGTGCTGCTGACGGCCACACGGCCGTGATGTGCCTCTACCATTTGCTTCACAATTGCTAGCCCCAGGCCACCGCCGCTGCCATCAGCGCGGGTGCGCGCCCGGTCGCCGCGCCAGAAGCGGTCAAATACAAAAGGCAAGTCGGCTTCAGGGATGCCTTCCCCCGTATCCTGCACCTGAAGTTGCACCATGCCGTCCTGCCGCGCCGCGTGTAAGGTGATCTGCCCGCCGGGCGGGGTGTGCCGCAAGGCATTGCTCACCAGATTGCCTAATACCTGGTCCAGCCGCCCGGCGTCCCCCTCAATTGTTAACTCTGCCGGTTTGCCGTCAAAACTCACTGTCAGCTTTATCCTCTTTTCTTCAGCCAGCCCGGAAAAACTGGTTTGGATGTCGGCCATCAGCTCGGCGACATCCACCGGGGCCAGATGTAGGGAAAGTTGGCCCGCTTCTGCCTGGGACAGCGTGTGCAGATCGTCCACCAGCCGCGCCAACAGGTGCGTTTCTTCCAGTGTGGCCTGGATATGTTCCGGTGTTGCTTCATAAACACCGTCCAGAATGCCTTCCAGGTTGCCCTGGATGATGTGCAGTGGGGTGCGCAGTTCGTGGGCCACATCGGCCGTTAGATTCCGCCGCTGTTTGTCGGCCTGTTGCAAGGCGGCCGTCATCTGGTTGAAAGAGCGGGCCAGGCGAGCAAAACGGCCGTGTCGTCGCCCTGGCCGCCCCTCTTTTTCCAGCACCCGCACCGTGAAGTCCCCTTCGGCCACTTTGTCCGCCGCCGCCATCACCTGTGCCACTGTGCCCACCCCGGCAAACGCCCGTTGCCCCACAAACCGCAGCAATATGACGATGAACAAAGGCAGCCCACACAGGCCCAGAAAGATGGCCGGGGCGTTGGCGTTGGATTGCGTAACGGCCGTGACCAGCAAATAAATCAACCCACCCAATCCGGCCAGCAGCAGCAGCACAAACACGCCAAACATGAAAGCAAACCAGATAAACAATCCGGCTGGTCTGCCGGACCACTGTTCCGGCCACTCGCCGTGCTGCCAATGTTGTTTGCGTTTATTCATACAGAAATCTACCGTTGACCAAATCGTCAAACGCCGTTATTAAATTGATACCCGATACCGTACACCGTGAGAATGTAAATCGGGTCGGCCGGGTTGGGTTCTAGTTTGCGGCGCAGGTTTTTGATGTGGGCATCAATGCTGCGGTCGTAGCCGTCGTGGGTGAAGCCGTGCAGCTTTTCCAGCAGCCGTTCACGGCTGAAGGTCTGGCCGGGATGTTCGGCCAGCAGTGCCAGCAGGTTGAACTCGATGGGGGTTAGATGTAACGTTTCTGCCCCCCGGCTGACGCGATGCCCATGCAAATCAATCTCCAAGTCCCCGGCGCGCAGGAGGCCGGGTTGCACCAGCCCACCGCGCACGCGGCGCAGCACGGCCCGCACCCTTGCCACCAGTTCGCGTGGTGAAAAAGGTTTGACGATGTAATCATCTGCGCCAAGTTCCAGACCAATCAGCCGGTCGGCCTCTTCCACGCGGGCGGTGAGCATAATGATAGGCACCTCAGAATCGCGGCGGATGGTGCGGCAGACGTCCAACCCATCCAGGCCGGGCAGGTTCAGGTCGAGGACGATGAGATCAGGTTTGTCCCGGCGGGCGATGGCCACGGCCGTGCCACCATCACCCGCACTCACGACCCGAAAGCCTCCCTTTTCCAGGTAATCCCGCGCCAGCTTCACAATCTTCGGTTCGTCGTCTACCACCAGGATAAGCTCGTTCATGGGGGGATTATAACCGTAAGCCGTAATCCGGTGACGGACACGGATTACGGTTCATGGATTACGCTTTCATCACCGGCTCGTCGGCGTCGGGATCAAACCAGGGTGGTTTGTGCCCGGCCTGATGCCATTCCTCATGCCATTTTTGCCAGCGACGGCCGTGTCTCATATGACACCGCCCACGTCCAAACAACAGCCCCATCAACAGCATGAAGCCGAAGAAGAAGACAAATCCTTTGATAAGGAAGCCAAAAAAGCTGAACCCCGGCGGGTAATTGGGTGCAGGTGGAAGCACAACTGCCGTACCACCCTCCGCCGCTTGTACGGATTGCTGCCCGGCGACAAAACCCTGCACGTACCCGGCCTGGTATTGGGATTGGCTACGGCCGTTCATGCTCAATAACGCCCCGATGAACATCAGGACAATGAAAAGGAAAAACAATCTACGGAAAAACATGGTTTACACTCCTTTGTTGATGTTAGGACAAGTCGTCAACTGGTTCTAACATAAGTCAAGGTTGTGTAGAAATTGTGAATGTCTGAGGGAGGGGTGGTGAAGGACAGGTATCTAAACCTTTTCACCCGAACATTACA
>CAYXUZ010000015.1:53538-61919 GCA_964467705.1 uncultured Ardenticatenaceae bacterium
CAACTTTTCCAATAACTGCCGTGTGGCTTCTATTTCCGGGAGGATGTTCAGTCGTTCAAAGTGGCGCAAAGCCTGGGAGATGGTTGGCACGGCCGTCTCCCGTTCCCCCCTCTCCGCCAACACCTCGCCCAACAAGCGCAGCGCATACGCCTCCATAAAGCTGTCCAGATTACTCGCCGCCACCTGCTGTGCCTGGCGCAAATGCAGTTCCGCGTCCGCCAGATTGTGCTGTGCCCGGCGCACCAGCCCCAAGGTGTACAACGCATAGGGGTAACTGTTTGGCTCCTCCAAAGCAAGTGTTTTGTGGGCATACAGTTCGGCCCGTTCCAAATTGCCCACGGCGTAATAGGACTCAGCCAGATTGGCTGTTGTCAGGCTGGTGTAATAGGGGATTTTGGCGCGCTCAAAAAATGGCAACGACTTTTCGCCAATGGCGATCATCTGCTCATATTCGCCCGCCTGAAAGTGTATGCCCGCCAATGAACTGCGCGCTTTCTCCCAACTCAGCCGGTCGCCAATGCGCTCATAATAATCGAGCGCGGCTTGTAAATGAAGCCGTGCCTCTTCCAGCTTTGCCTGGCGCAGCAACACATTTGCCAGGTCACGGTTGGTCTGCGCCATGCCCGCCTCATAATTGATGCTGCGCGCCAGCGCCAGCGCCTTGTGATAAGCCAGATAAGCCTCATCAAAATTGCCTTGCTGCTCCTGAATCAGCCCTTGTAAATGTTCGGCCGTATACTGTGCCTGCCGCACCTCTTGAATTGCCTCCGGCATTTGCCACTGCTGAATGTGAATGAGTGCCCGCTGCTGGCGGAAACGCACCATCTCCTCCATCAGGCGAGCCAACACTACCAGCCCATCTTCCAACTTCTCCAGGGCGGCTTCTGGCTGCCCCAAAGCGTTCAAAAAACTGCCACGTAATAGTTGGGCCTGCACGGCCGTCTCGCTGTCCGCAGGCCACTTCACCATGTCCAACACCGTCAGCCCTTGTTGTGCCTCTCCCGCCAGTTGGTGCAGCTCCGCTTGCAGCAAGGCCAATGCCTGCGCTTCCGCTTCGGGCAGACGGCGGGGTGAGAGCTGTTCAAAAATGGACAGCGCGGCCTCTGCTAATCCGCGTTTGATTTCCTGCTGGCGAACCGGGTACCACACCTGCACGGCCGTCGCCGGTTCCCCACCCTGAGCAAAATGATAAGCGGCGGCGGTGTATTCGCCGCGGGCCGCGCGAATGGCGGCGGCGGCCAGGTGCGCCTGTTCGCGGGTGGCGGCCGGCAAATGGGCATGATCGGCCAGCAGCAGGTCACGAATAACGGGCAGCAGCGCCACCGCCCCCCGGCCGTCCCGTTGCAACAGGTGGCGGGCGGAGAGCGTGTCTAAGACGGCCGTCTGCTCTGCAAAGGCATCTTCCGGGGCCGGGCTGCGGAAAACGGCCAGCCGTTGCAATGTGCTGCGCTCTTCCGGCGCGAGCGTCTGCCACAGGCGGGCAAAGAGGGTCTGAAAGACGGCCGTTTTGGGTAAACTATCCAGCACGGCCGTCAGCGTCTCCTGCTCAGAGTGACACATCGCCGCGCACAACCACATCATCCGCGCATTGCCATCAGTGTAAACGTGCAGTCGCTCCGCCTCCTCTGGCCGGAAGGTGACGCCGCTTTGGTGCAGCAGCTTGTGTGTTTGTGCCAGCGTCAGCCCGGCCAGCGCCAGATGTTCATCCGCCAGGATATTCACTCGCTGCCCCACCAGCACCAGCGGCGATAGACCGCGTAAGCCATCAATAAAAGAAAGTAACTGCTGTTGCTGCGCTGTCATCTTCTCCGGGTCGGCCGTCAGATGATCACATTCATCCAGGCAGAGCAGGGGCGGGGGATGCATGGCCTGTAAATCACCCCGCACCTGTTCCAATGCCAGCGGCAGGCTGTTCATTTTGCCGTCATCGGCCACCAGTTGCAGCCATAAACCAGATGCGCCCCGTTGGTGCAAAAAGTAGCCCAATGAAAAGAGCAAGCTGGCTAATTGGTCATTCAGTGTGGGGCGCAAAGTGAACCAGAAGACGGGCTGAATTGGCCACTGCTGCGCCACTGCGGCCGTTAATGCCGTTTTGCCCACGCCGCCCATGCCGGTGATGGCAATAGTCTGGTTTGCCTGCAAACGGGGCAGGCAGCGGGCAATGAGGTGGTCACGGCCGATCAACTGGCCGCTGAGTTGGGGCGGCTGTTCCAGGCGCAGCGTGGGTTGCAGATGGCGAATGAGTGCCTCGGCCAATGCTTCGCGGGCGGCTTTGAGATGGTTGAAGTAGGGGCCACGCCCTACGCCCAGGTAGTCGCGGATGGCCTGTTCGCTGTCGGCGGGCGGGTGGGCGCGGGAACGGAAGAAGCGGCGCAGGTAGCGCAGTTCTAGCAGGAAGAAGTGATACTGGTTGCCTTTGTTGCCCTGTTCCAGGCGGGCGTTTTGCACGGCCGTTTCCAATTCATCCCGCGTTTTGGGCAATGGGCCATCCCATAGGCTGTCGGCCGCCGCATAAATGGTTTGTTGCAAAACCTGGCCCCGGCCAACGGCCGTGTCTGCCCCGACCACACCTTGCAGCGCAGATCCCAAAAAGTACGGCGCAGCCAACGGTGAGTTTTCGCCCAGCCATTGAGCATCTTGAAAATTGTTTAATGCCAGTCGCAACTGCTCAAAAAACAAACCGGTAGAATCGAATTGTGTACTCATTGACCTTCAACGCGGACAAATTCCGTAAAAATCAGGACAATTTTGCCAGCCTGTTCATTATAATGTGCCATATTCGCTGCATGATACCATGTATTTATCTGACAAGGAGAGATTTTGTATGAACAGCAAATGGTTTGGTAAACGCCTTGTAGTTTTAATGGCAATTTTGTGTGGAATGTTTTTATTCTTGGGGGTTCAGGCAGCGGGAGCAACACCAACTCGTTGGGCCAGATGGTGGACAGATACCTCATTTCCCGGCAATGTCATGGATACCAACCTGGTTATTCAACTGGGTTACACGACTCAGAACGGCCAAAATATCATCACCCAACAACAAAGTTTTAATGTGAACTGCACGGCCGTTGGCAATCCCGTCATTCAGGGTAATAAGGCAACGTTTGATGGCAGCAGTTACTTCTCCTGTGCATTGCCCAACATTCGTGACCTGGTAGGCATCATGTCGAACGGGACGCTGGTAATAGGCAATTCGTGCCCAGCCAAACGACCGGCACTGACTGGCGTCGTTTCTATTGATGGTACGCCCAATAACCTGGGTGGTGACAATCCAATTTTCTACCGTTCCGATATTCAATTCAGTTTGCCACTTCATGTGGCTTCGCAGCATGCGAAACTGTCTACCGCTTTTGGTGGCGTGGCTGCCCTCAGCGATAGTTTTGCGGTAACGGGTGCGGATCGGTCGGTCACGGCCGTGTACGTCAGAACTGCCTCTAACGCCTTTGCCCCTACCTTTACGGTAGACACCTTGAGCCTGGCTTCTACCCCGCCCACCGTCTATGGCCCGTTTTGGCTCACCAACCTGGAAACCACCATCTACATCGGTTATTCCCCAGTCAGCGGCAAATACTTTGAAGGCACACTCACCTCCTTGCTGGTTGACCCGGTTTGTGTAGGTACCGGGTAAGGTTATTTTTGTAGACATCCGATTTCTCAAAGAAATCGGATGTCTTGTCCACAAGTAAGAGCCGGGTGCTGGCAATGCCCCCGGCTTTTTTTATGCCTCTTTCCGTTCTCAATCAGGACAAAGTTGCCAAATAACAGGACAGATCATCCCAGGCGGGTCATTATGCTACGGCCGTAAACCAATCTTTGACGATGGAGGCTTAAAAACGAGTATGAAACAAATAATGATAATTCCAATGGCGTTCCTGCTGCTGATGGGCGGCTGGACAGTGACACGGGCGATGATCCCTACCGGCATCACCGTAACGGTAAACCAGACATCCGATGTCAGCGATATGAATCCTGGAGATGGCATTTGTGACGTATCGGTTAATGCTGGCGACCAGTGTACTTGGCGCGCCGCGATTGAAGAACTCAACGCCCTCGGCCCGGACGCCACGTTGCACCACATTGAATTCGACCTGTCTGGAACCGGGCCTTTTACCTTTACGCCCGCTTCTCCCTATCCGCCCATTACCGTGCCGCTGGAGATTGATGGGATCACACAGCCCGGCGCAGCCTGCCCCGTGAATGGCACGACCCCGGCCGTCTTGCTCATCGTGCTGGATGGCAGCAATGCGGGCACAGGTCAGACGGTGGATGGCCTGGTATTGGAGGCTGGCAGTGATGGCAGTGTGATTCGTGGCCTGGTTATTGGTAACTTTGATAGCGATGGGGTTCGCATTCTCAGCCATGATAATCGGGTGCGTTGTAATCATATTGGTCTGGGCGCAGATGGCGTGACCAACATGGGTAACGGCGATTATGGGATCGGCGTCGGCGGCGATGAGAATGTCGTTGGCGGGCCGCTCCATGTGCAGCGTAATGTCATTTCTGCCAACGAAGGTGATGGCATCCGCACTCTTACAGGCGCGGAAAACAATACCATTGCCAATAACTTCATTGGCCTGACGGCCGATGGCCTGAGTGCCTTGGGCAATAGCAATGGCGTTTATGTGGGCAGTAATCACAATACCATCGGCGGTGCGGCGGCTATTGCCCGCAATGTGATCAGTGGCAATACCGGATATGGAATCCGGGTGAACAGTGTTGAGAATACTGTTATTCAGGGGAATCTGATTGGAACGGCGCGGGATGGCGTCACGGCCGTACCCAATCTCTCCAGTGGAATTGAGTTAGTAGGCCCGGCCATCAACAACCTGATCACCTATAACCTGGGTTTGGGGGTGGATATGCATACCAATGTAGTGGGCACCCCGCTGCAAAATGCCATACGGGGTAATGCCATTTATAACAATAGTGGTTTGGGTATTGACCTGGAAGCGGATGGCGTGGACGTGAATGATCCCGGTGATGGCGATGGCGACGCCAACGGCCGTCAGAATTACCCTGTCCTCTCCTTGCCCCCCGGCAGCCTTATCCTGACCGGCGCACTGGACAGCCAGCCCAACACCACATTTACAGTGGATGTATACCGCAGCGACAGTTGTGATTCGTCCGGGTACGGCGAGGGGCAGGAATATCTGGGTGGTGGCCCGCTCACTACCGATGCCTCTGGTTACGGTGAGGCCGTGGCTAATCTGACCGGATTGGTGTCCGAAGGGGATAGCATCACGGCCGTTGCCACTGACCCGGACGGTAATAGTTCTGAATTTTCCGCCTGTGTCACCGTCATGCCCTCTCCCACGCCCACACCGACGCCCACTCAAACGGCTACGCCTGGGCCTTCGCCAACGCCCACAAACACCGCCACACCTGGCCCCTCTCCCACACCGGGGCCGTCCCCGACACCCACCGGCACGCCGATCATTGACCCCACCCCCATCCCCTCCTTTGACTTTTTCATCTACTTGCCAGTGATTGTGCGGTGAGGACAATCCGTGAAGCGTGATGCGTGACCTTGCAGGGCCACGCATCACGCTTTTTTCAGGACAAAACCGGGTAAGAACAGGACAAATGGGCAACGGCCGTCCGTTATCCTGTCCATATTGAGCAGACAAATCCCGTAAACAGGAGACAAACTGATGAAAAACCAAACAACCCTTTTCAATGCTAACCATCTGGCCCTGATACACGGATTAAGCATCAATCCCACCCCATCCCGCACATCTGAGGCCGAAAACGACCGGAGCGCAAGCCGCAGACAGGAACACGTTCGCCAACACAACGGCCGTTTCCAATGGCCGCTCTTGCTGCTGCACCTTGTTGCCAAACTCTATTGATTGGATTGAACCAATCTACTGGCCCACAGACCCGAAGAGTTTCCCAAACCCTTCGGGTCTTTTATTTCTATTGGGGATCAGTACGGCCGTAGCTGTAAACCACATAAATACAGGACAAATCAGCCTATTACCAGGACAAAACAAATAGTGGCCCCTTTTATAGTAGACCCTAAGGGTTTGGGAAAACCCTTAGGGTCTGGAACAGGAACGAGAAAAGAGGCCGAAGATGAAGTTACCATATTTGGGCGCACATAATCCGATGTTAATGCAGCTACAACAACGTCAGGCAGGGTCAGATTCTGGGCTTTATCGGCCACCATCACCAGGCACGGCCGTTGGTAGCACCCGCTTCACCTTCCAACGAGCAGCGCCATCCGGTCTCAAGGGGGCACAGTGGCTGTTGCAACCCTTACAAAAAGGCAATGCCGCCTTGACCTACGAAGCGTACCTCACCAACCCGGACGCGCCCATACACCACAACGGCCGTTGCATCACCGACCAACCCTACACCTGGCGCGACCACATGGAGCGGGTGGAAAGAGCCGAACAGGAACACCGCAGCCACAAACAATTCTCTTTTGCCGTGCTCACTGCCGCCCAGGATAAATGTCTCGGCTGTGTCCATCTGACCCTGCTACGGCCGTTCCTCATCCGCTATCAGACGCCCGACCACCTGCTCACCGGACTGGGCGAAAACAGCGCCATGATCCTCTTTTGGTTTTGCCGCTCTTACCGGGAACAGCCCGTTTCCGACCACTTACTCCATGCCCTGCACCAATGGCTGACACAAGAGTGGGAACTGGACGACTGTTTTTTTCGCGTCCATCCGGCGGATGTCACGGCCGTACACGCCCTGCAAGCCGCCGGTTTACAACGTCGCTTCTCGCTCGATGCGCCCATCATGCCCACACCGTATGACTTTTATGGCGATTAAATCTGTGACATCTGTGCAATCTGTGGATTTAGCAAAAGAGGAACCCATGAAACGCTCGCTCCCCTTCACGGTAATGATTGTTTTTGTATCGTTGTTGTCCGGTTTTGTCATGGTTGGCGGGGTGAGTCACGGCCGTATCACCCACGCTGCCCCCCTGCTCACCCCCTGGTACGTCAACGCCGCCACCGGCAGCGACAGTAACGACTGCCTGACCCCCACCACCGCCTGCCTCACCATCGGCGAAGCCGTCTCCCGCGCCGCCCACGATGATACCATCCAGATTGCCGCCGGTGTCTATGACGAAGCGCTGGACATCTCCTGGCGGCTCACCCTCATCGGCGCGGGTACAGGCGCCACCTTTTTGGATGGCGGCGATACCCACCGCGTCCTGTCCGCGTCCAGCACAAACCTGACACTGGCTGACCTGACCATACAAAACGGCCGTACCACCAATGAAAACGGCGGCGGCATCTACAACTATGGCACATTGGCCCTGCAAAACACGCGGGTACTGAATAACACGGCCGTCAACGGCGGCGGCGCGGCCATCTTCAACGCGGGCAATCTCACCATCCAGGACAGCGAAATCAGCGGCAACAGCGCCGACAGTGTGGGCGGCGGCATTTATGGCTGGACAAACACGGCCGTCACCGTTACCCACAGCCTCATTGCCAACAACGAAGGCAACCAGGGTGGCGGCATCTACAGTTTAGGAACGGCCGTGCTCACCAATTCCACCATCCAGGACAACTTCGCCCCCGTCTTTGGCGGCGGGCTGGTCCTCTTTAACGGCAGCCTGACCCTGGACGGCGTCACCGTCTCCGGCAATCAGAGCGACGGCTTCGGCGCAGGTGTCCTCAACAACTGGGGCACACTCACCATCACCAACAGCACCATCAGCGGCAACAGCGCCCCCGACTATTCCGGGCTGGCAAATATCAGCGAGCTGGCACAGACGGCCGTGCTCAACAGCACCATCGCCAGCAACCCCACCACCGGCAGCGGCAATCGGTACGGTGTTGCCAATCTGAACAACGCCACAATCAGTTTCCAGAACACGATCATCGCCGACCACCCCAGCCGCAACTGTATCAACACCGGCAACTGGACCTCGCTAGGGCACAATTTGTCTGACGACAACACTTGCAACTTCACCGCCACCGGCGATTTGCAAAACACCCCCGCCTCCCTGGCCCCGCTGGCCGACTACGGCGGCCCCACCGCCACCCACGCCCTCCTGCCCGGCAGCGCGGCCATTGACAGTGCCAACAACACCGCCTGCCCCGGCACCGACCAGCGCGGCATCACCCGCCCCTTTGATGGCAACGGCGACGGCACGGCCGTGTGCGACCGGGGCGCATTTGAAGCCCGCAACCAGCTTACCATCAGCGATGCGGCCGTGTTGGAAGGGGACAGCGGCACGGTCACGGCCGTATTCACCGTCACCCTGGCCCCCACCAGCACCCAAACCGTGTCGGTGGATTATGAGACGGTGGACGGCACGGCCGTAAGCAGTTCCGATTACGTGCCCGACAACAACGCCCTCACCTTTGCCCCCGGCCAGGCCACGCAAACCATTGCCATTCTGGTCAACGGCG
>CAYXUZ010000016.1:0-53741 GCA_964467705.1 uncultured Ardenticatenaceae bacterium
GTGCCCCACCAGGAACTGGTTGTTAGGGTCATGGCCGATGAAGATGAAAACGCCGTCTGTTTCTAACTGGCGGGTTTCCTCTGTTTTGACGTTTTTCACCCGTACACCCTGCACCACGCCATTGCCGACGATTTCTTCAACCACTGTATCCCAGATGAAGGAGATTTTTTCGTTGGCGAAGGCCCGTTTTTGCAGGATGGCCCCGGCGCGTAACTGGTCGCGGCGGTGGATCACTTCTACTTTGTTGGCGAATTTAGTCAGGAAGATGCCTTCTTCCAGGGCACTGTCGCCGCCGCCGACGACGACGACATCTTTACCGCGAAAGAAGAAGCCGTCGCAGGTGCCGCAATAACTGACACCGCGCCCCACGTACTCTTCTTCGCCGGGGACACCTAATTTGGTGGGTGATGCGCCCACAGTGACGATGACGCTGTCGGCCAGATATTCGTCGCTGTAGGTTTTGATGCGAAACGGCGAACCCGAAGCGGCGTCGGGCCGTGACCCAAAATCTACCTCCACCACCTCATCATACACAAACCGCGCCCCAAAATGCTCCGCCTGTTTGTGCATCACCTCCACCAGTTCCGGGCCGGTGGGGGTGTGGTCGGGACTCCAAAAGCCGGGGTAATTTTCCACCTCACCCGTCAGGCTGATCTGCCCGCCCAACTGCATCCCGGCAATCACCAGCGGGTTTAACATGGCTCGCCCCGCATACAGCGCGGCCGTCAGCCCGGCCGGTCCTGATCCAATAATAATCACTCGTTCTTTCTGCATACTCATCCTCGTTATTTGTTGTCGCTAACCTCCCGGAGCTTGCCAAATTCCGGGAGGTTCAGGTTTAATCACCTGTATAGACGGCGAGTATAAGTGGATTTCTTACACTGAAAGACCAACCTCCCGGAGCTTCCAAAACTACAGGAGGCTGAAAACTACAAACTTAACTGCTGAATGAGGGCAGGCACGGCCGTAAACAAATCCCCCTTTTGCCCCCGCTCCTGTGCCGCCTGCTGAATGTCCGCCGGTAAATCGGCCGTCATCTCTCGGATACGCGCCCCGGTGATACCATCCAGATAAGCCGACTTGCCCACCGAGGGGTAACGCGCTGCCAGTGCATACAATTCCACCGCCTGCTCTTGAAGCTGCCGGCGGCCGGCCGGGTCATCCGTTTGGGTACTCTGCCAGGTCAGCAGCACGGCCGTTGCCGGCAGCGCAAAATTCAACGGCAAAAAGGATTTCAAGCGCACCCCAATTTGCAGCGCTTCTAACACCTGGGCCTGCGCCGCTGCCGGATTGCCCAGCGCCAGTTCCACCTTGCCCAACTCCGCCAGCGCCCAGGCCAGTTCATCCTGTTGGTTAATCTCGCGGAAACCGGCCACGCTTTGCAAAAAGAGTGATTTAGCCCCCGCCTCGTTCCCGGCAACTACACTCAGGCAGCCCAAAACCCAATTGCTCAGTGCAACCCCCCGTTTGTAGCTTACCTCACGGGAAAGAGTACGGCCGCGTTCCGCATGGCGGCGCGACTTTTCAAAATCGCCGTGGGAGAGACAGGCCAGCGCCAGCAAGGTGAACCAGTGGGCCATTGCCTGGCGGTAGCCCAACTGCGTATACAGCGCCAGACTCTCTTCCAGCAGTCTGATCGCTTCCGGGAAATTTCCGGCAATCATAAAAGCGGTACTCGTATCGGCCAGACCAACGGCCGTGCCCGCCACATCCCCGATCTCCTTGCGAATGGCATTGCTCTCCTGCATCAGCCGCATAGTATCCGGGATGCGCCCCTGGAAAAGGGCCAGCAGACCCAAAGCACGCAACGAATCGGCCGTACCGCGCCGGTCTTGCAGCGATTGGCGGATGGCCAGACTGCGCTCATACAGAGGCTGCGCTTCGCCATACGCACCCACATTCCAGGCGATCTGCCCCAACATATCCAGCGAATAGGCAATTCCCCACTCATCGCCCAGCGTTTCCAGCAGTTCCAGGCTTTGTCTGCCCGCCTGCCGTGCCTGCTCCCGGTCGCCGGACATCAGGAAAAATTGCGCCTGTCGCCGCAGCAGGAAAGCCATTTCGGCACGGGTATCAGTCCAGGCCAATGATGCTCCCGACGGCGCGGAGCTATCCAGCAGCTTAAGTCCCTGCTCAATGACCTGCCCGGCAATTTCGGTACGGCCGAGCAGCAGGTTAAATTTGCCCTGCCAACCCAATAATTTGGCCCACAGGCGCACATTGTCGCCGTCCAGGGCGCGGGTGAGATGACGCACGGCCGTACCGCAGAACTGGTCGCCTTCCTGGTAACGGCCGCGCCAGTCATAAAAACGGCAAAGAGCATCCACCATCTGGTGCAGCAAATCCGCCTGCCCCTGGCCGATAGCCCATTCCCAGGCGGCGCGCAGGTTATCCTGCTCCTGCTCCATCTCTGCCAACGCCGCCTGTTGGTCGTTGCCCTTCATCTGCTGATTGTGCGTTTGCAGCATGGCGGCGTAATAGGCGGCGTGCTGGTCATGCACCAGGAAATGGGCATCGGGTGATTGGCTGAGCTGCTCGGCGGCGTATTGTTGCAGCAGGCGTTGGGTGTGGTAACGGCCGTCGGGGTCGCGGTGCAGCAGCGAACGGTTTGCCAACGCCATCAGGTCACGTAGCGATGCCCCGGTAATCTCCTGCGCGGCCTGGCGGCTGAAGCCACCCTGGAAAACAGAAAGCTTCATAAACACATCCCGCTCACTCTCGTTCAGAAAATTCCAGGATGAATCAAAAACGGCGCGCAAACTGCGGTGGCGTTCCGGCACATCGCGCATGTCCGTTTCCAAAAAGTCCAGGCTGGCGCTGATCTCGTTGGCAATTTCGGCAATAGTCAGCATTTCTACCCAGGTGGCGGCCAGCATCAAGCCCAGCGGTGTGCCGCCCACGGCACGGCAAATGTCCGCCAGGGCGGGCACATCGTGTTCGTCCAGTTCAAAGTTAGGCTGTAACCGCTGCGCCGATTGGGTGAATAGCTGGGCGGGGGCAGAGTGCAAAGCCAAATCAGCAGGCAGGTTGTGGGGAAATTCCCATTCGGCCAGGGTGATGACCTGCTCTTCGCGCAGGCGCAGCCGTTCGCGGGAGGTGAGGATGAGGGTCACGGCCGTAGCCGCCGACAAGAGATCGGTCAACAAACCCGCGCTCGTTTGCAGATGTTCCATGCTATCCAAAATTAGCAACAGCTCTTTTTCGCGCAGAAAGTCCACTAACTGCTGTTCAGGATTGCCGCCGGTATAAAAATGAAAATCAACGGCTCCGGCAATGGCGTTGACCATATCGGCGCGGGTGTCTGCGGCCGCCAGCGGCACAAAATAGACGCCGTAACTAAAACGCCCCACCTGCTGTTCAGCCAATGCCAACGCCAGGCGTGTCTTACCCATGCCGCCCGGTCCGACAATGGTGATGAGCCGCGTTTGTGGATTGCTCACAAATTCGGTCAGCGTGGCTAGTTCAGCCTCACGGCCGATGCAGGTCATGGTTTGGGGCGGCAGATTGTGGCGGTGTACGGCCGTTTTGTCTGACGTGCTGGTTTCAAAGCGGGGTTTGTCTGGCAGCGCCAGTTGTTCGCGCATTAAGGTGATGGTGGCGGCGGGGCGAATGTCTGACCCCTGCATAATCGCTTCCAGTTCCGCGCCTACCAACCGGCTGCTGGGGATGCGCTGCTGGGGGTCTTTTTGCAACATGCGGTACACCAGGTCGGCCAGGGCGTCGTTCACGTCAGGGCGGAAGCGGAACAGGTCGGGGGTGGGGGTAGTGAGGATGGCGGTGATGGTGGCGTAGAGATTGCTGCCAGTAAACGGCCGTTGCCCGGCCAACATCTCAAACAACATCACCCCAAACGACCAGATGTCCATGCGCTTATCCAGCGCCTTGCCCTGGCACGCCTCTGGCGGGATGTAGTCCAATGTACCGACCAATGCGCCCGATTGGGTCAGATTGGCGCCGTCATCCAGAAAGGCCAGGCCAAAGTCGGTCAGGCGTGGGCTGCCATCCTGGGCCAGCAGCACATTGGCCGGTTTCAGGTCGCGGTGAATGATGTTCAGGCGGTGGGTGCGCGTCAGGGCATCGGCCACATCAATGGCAATGCTCAACACGCGGGGTAGGGGCAATTGAGGTTGTTGGTCAAGCAAATCGCGCAAGGAGCCGCCCTGCACATATTCCATGATGATGTAATGCTGACCGGCTTCGGCAATAGCGGCATATACTTTGACGATGTTGGGGTGGTTGAGCTGGCGCAGCAACTCGCCCTCACGGGCGAAACGGTCAAGCTGGCGCGGATTGGCGGCGAGCAGCTCAGGTTTAAGGTGTTTGATGGCTACGGGTTCACCCGTTTGTTGGTCAACTCCCCGGTACACCGCGCCCATCGCTCCCTGGCCGATGAGGTCGGTGTGGAGGTGGGTAATGTGGTAACGGCCGTTGATCGTCTGCTCGATGCTCATAAGCGCAATTTATACCACATGACCCTATTTGCGCTAAAGGGGAGAATCGTACTTGCCGTGATGCGTGAGAACATAGGGCGTGCATCACGTCATGCATCACGGCCATTGGAGCGGCAGTTCACGCAGGCGCACGCCAGTGAGCCGGAATATGGCGTTGGCTACGGCGGCGGCCACCGGGCCAATCGGCGGCTCGCCCATCCCATATGGCTCGTCGCCACTGCGGATCACCTGCACCTCGATCTCTGGCGTTTCTTTCATGGTGATCAGGGGATAGGAGTCAAAATTGGTATTGGTAATACGCCCTTCGGCGACCGTAATCTGCTCAAAGAAGGTAGAACTCAGCCCCATCACAATGGCCCCTTCGGTCTGTGCCCTGACGCCATCAGGGTTAATCGGCAGGCCGGGATCAATGGCGCAGCTCACTTTATGCACACGGGGTTTATCGGCTTCAAGGAAAACCTCGGCTACCTGGGCGACGGCCGTGTTGGCATCCATACAGGCCGCCAACCCCAGCGCCCGGTCTGCGGGCACGGCCGTACCCCAACCCGCCATCTCCGCCACCGCTTCCAATACCCGTCCCAGCCGACGGCCGCGCTCATTTTGGGGCAAATGGCGCAGACGAAATTCCAGTGGGTCAACGGCCGCCGCCGCCGCCATTTCGTCCATAAAACTTTCAATGGCGAAGGTGTTGGCTAACAGACCCAACCCGCGCCACCAGCCGGTGGGAAACGGGAGTGGCGTGCGCCAGGCGACGGTACGGACGTGAGGCGCGGCGTACATAAAACGAGCGCCACGAGTCGCGCCAAAGTCAGCGCCGGCGGCCAGGGCGAATACCGCCGGTACAAACAGAAAGGCCACATCGCCGCTGGCCTGCTGGTGATCATAAGCGTGGATACGGCCGTCGGCCGTTACCAACCCGCGCAACAGGTGGTGTGTGGGCGGCCGCAAATAACCGGCGCGAAACTCTTTCGGGCGCGTCCACCCCACATGAACCGGTTTGCCTGCCGCCCGTGAGAGCCGGGCCGCTTCCACTGCTGCTTCCGTGCCCGCCTTACGGCCGAATCCGCCACCCAAATAAGTAGCCGTGACCTTTATCTCTTCCATAGGCCGCTCCAGCGCCTCCGCCAATGACTCCTGTACCAGACGGGGCATCTGTGTAGCTACCCAGGCTTCCACCTTATCATCGTTGACGAAAACAAGGGCTGCCTGTGGCTCCAGGTGGGCATGAGCCGCCAGCGGGGTGCGATATTCCGCCATGATGAGTGGCCCGTGTTCACCAGACGCCGCTTTGAGAACATCGGCCGCATCCCCCTCTTTTTGAATGACGGTGGCGTCGCCTTCACCCACGGTGACTATCGCCGTAATATCATCCATGTTGAGCAAAGGCCCTTCATCCCAGGTAATGTCCAGGCTGCCCAGGGCCGCTTCGGCCTCGGCACGCGAGGTGGCGACCACACCCGCAAACTCATCCTCAATCACCACCTGCACCACGCCGGGCTGATTGGCCGCTTCGCCAGGGGCGGCCTGAAGCAGTTTGCCAGCTACCGTCGCCGAATAAGCGGTCGCCCCATAAAGCATCCCTTCCATGCGTACATCCAGCCCATAAAAAGCCTGGCCGGTTAACTTGTCTGGCAAGTCAACACGGGGCATCGGTTGGCCGATGATTTTGAATTGGTCTGGCGTTTTGAGCACAGGTGGTTCTTCCGGCACTTCCCAGGTGCCATCGGCCGCCTGCACGATCTCGCCGTAGGTTAATGTTTGATCGGGATTGTTTTGCACAGAGACACGGCCGTTTTCCACGACTAACTCACTGGCCGACACACTCAACTGACGGGCCGCCTCCTCGACAAGCATCAACCGCATGGTGGCCGCCGCCTGGCGCAAGGGCATCCACATAGTCATCACCGACATGCTGCCGGCCGTGCCAAAATCATCTATTGGCCCGGCCAGCGTATCGGCGGAAACGACCCGCAACTGTTCCCAGGCAATGTCTAACTCCTCGGCGGCAATCTGGCTCAGGGCAGTATGGATGCCCTGCCCCATCTCCACCTTTGGCAAACGTAAGGTGACGGTATTGTCGGTGGCTATCTCAAACCAGGTGGTGGGCGTAGTATCTATTTCACCACCGGCGCCCTCGCCAGAATCAAATAACTCGGCCATTTTCAAGCGTAGCGCGGGCAGACCAAAACCCCACCCCAACGCCAACAAGCCGCCCGTCGCACCCAGGCCAATCAGAAAGCCACGCCGGGAAACCCGCCATCGGCGCGGAGATTTGTTTTCTACTGGTTCTGGGTTCATGAAACACCTCCAGACATGGCATGGGCCGCTTGAGACACGGCCGTTTTGATGCGCACATAACACCCACAACGGCAGTAATTGTTACCCATGGCGTTCACAATTTCTTCGTCCGTAGGGTTGGGGTTTTGTTGCAAAAAAGCCCACGCCGTCATCATTTGTCCACTCATGCACCAGCTACATTGTGGTACCTGTTGCTCAAGAAACGCCTGCTGTATGGGATGCAGAGCCACGAGTTGACCCTGCGCATCCTTCTCGGCCAACCCTTCAATTGTTTGTATCTCCTGACCAACGATCTGGTTGAGCGGCGTAACGCAACTACGCTTCGCTTCGCCGTCAATGACAACCGTGCAAGCGCCACAAAAACCCGCGCCACAACCAAACTTGGTGCCAATCAGCCCCAGCTCATCCCGAATAACATACAATAAGAATCGAAATGGCTCCTCGGCCACTTCGTAGGTTTGATTGTTAATTCGTAACTGCATTTATGTACTCCTCCGCAAATAGCGGCTGGTAGCCTGTATCCCCATCCGTCACCAGCGCCTATCCACTATTTTCATATTTCATATTTACAGTTATAGCACAGGTTTTAGATGTGTATAGCGCGTACCGTCTGCAACCGTTTTCCACTTTCCCAAAAATCCCCTATAATTACCGGCACATGGCGGCAGGTCGCAGGCTATCCTGACAGCAAAGCGAGAATAGGGCAGAAACATGGACATACAACAACTGGTTGATCGCCTCGAACAATTATTAAACGACAGCACACGGTTGCCCCTCAGTGCATACCTCCTGGTTAATGAAGACAAAATTTATAACCTGATTGATCAACTGCGGGTAGCCATCCCCGAAGAGATCAAACGCGCCAACCGCGTAGAAGCGGACAAAGAGCGTATACTGGCCCAGGCGCACGAGGAGGCCGAACGTATTCGCGGTCTGGCAAAACAGGAAGCCAACGAACTGGTCAAGCGCGATTCCATCACCCAATCTTCGCAGCAGCGGGCGGACAACATCCTGGAACGCGCCCGCCGCGACGCTGACGCCCTGCGCCACGACGCCGACTCTTATGTGCTGGAAGTGCTCACCCGCCTGGAAGAGGATTTGCTGCGCTCACTGGCCGTTGTGCGCAATGGTCTGAACAAGGTGCAAAAAGAGGCCGAACCCGAACCGCAACCTACGGCCGATTAACCCCGCTTAAATCCCGTTAACAAATTGAGGAACTGATCGCCAGCCCGGTTTGCCGGAGGTTTTGGCGATCATTCATAGCTCCGCTGTGGCCGATCTTCCAGACCGTGCCACAATGCCTTCGCCCAACAGAACCAGTCCACTCACTCTGCCTCCTCATCACTGTGGTCAGCGTCCTCACCGCGCCGCACGGTTTTGCGCCACGTGAACGTTGATGTGCTACGGCCGTCACCCTCATTATCCTGTCGCGTCACGGCCGTATCCACCCCACCTTGCCCCAAAAAGCCACCCGGCATGTTCATACCGGGCGGCTACGACAAAGGATGGGGCACATCCGTGAGCCAGCTCTGTTATTCGCAGGTAAAGCCGAGCAAGCGACCAACCCACCAAGAGGATGGAGTGGCTGAGAGAAGGTGGGGAGAGACAAGAAAAAGAGCGCAATCAGGCCGTAACCTCATTTTCTAATCACCGGCAGGTAAATGGTGAACCGGGGCGGCTCATTGGTGGGCGTGTTAGTGGGAGTGGGCGTGTTAGTCGGTGTCGGTGTGCCGGTCGGCGTAGGTGTCAATGTAGGTGTATGGGTCGGCGTAGATGTGTCTGTAGGCGTGGGCGTGAATGTGGGTGTATTCGTCGGTGTTGGTGTCCATGTAGGCGTGGGTGTGTCTGTGGGCGTGGGTGTGTACGTAGGTGTGTTGGTAGGTGTCATCGTACCAGTGGGCGTGAACGTTGGTGTAGGTGTATGTGTTGGTGTATTTGTTGCGGTCGCTGTAGGTGTCGGTGTAGGGGGATCAGGCAGCACCAATTCTACTGCACCGATGTCACAAACGGGGCCTTGCGGCCGCAGGATGCCGCGCTGGTCGGTGGGCGGGCAACTGGCATTATCCGCACCGTCAATGGCCGGGGAATTGCCAGTAAAGGCGTGCGTTTCGGTATTGCCACCGTTATTTTGTAGCGGCCCCAACAGTGGATTGGTATTTTCCAAATCACCAGGGCCGTTAAGATCACAATTGTCATCGCTATCCAGGTTATGCCCACCGGAGAGCGGCCGATAACCAGCACAGTTGAACCAGTGGTTGTTGGCGATGATGCTGTTGGTCAGGGTCAGCACAGAGGCCGCGTCGTAGATGTAAATAGCTCCGCTGTCGGCCGTATTGTTGGCAATGGTGCTGTTCAAAATGGCAAAATCCTGTTCATAAACGTAAATACCGCCGCCGTCATCGCCAGCCTGGTTGCCGCTAACGGTGACATTGGTAAATGCCCCCTCACCCCTGGCGACAAACACACCGCCTGCCTCATACGTAGCGGTATTGCGGCTGATGGTGCTGTTGCTCAAGGTCAGTGTGCCAGTGATGTTGTAAATGCCGCCACCACCGAACGCACTGTTTTGGTCAAACGTGAGATTAGAACCAACCACTGAAGCGCCGGTATAAAAGTTGTACAAACCGCCACCATATATAGCCGTGTTATATGCCACCTCTGTATTCTCCAAGATCAGCGTGTCAGCGTTGAGTAGTCCGCCACCGCCTTCGTTTGGGGCATGGTTGCTGATGATCTGGCTGTTCTGTATCGTTAATGTACCGGCATTGGCAATACCGCCACCGCCGGGCAGCGTCGGGTTGTTGCTATTGGCCGTGTTATTTTGAACGGTGCTGCTGATTATCAGACTATTGTCAGCGCCGTTGAAGATGCCGCCACCAATGGTCACGGCCGTGTTATCTTCCACCACACTCGCCGTCATCGTCAAAGAGCCAAAGTAAAACGTCAATCCACCACCGTCATCAGCCGAATTCCCGCTAATGACAGAATCGGTTATTTGCAGATTAGCGGCATTGATGACCAGACCACCCCCTGGCCCATTGCCGCTGCTGTTCCCGCTGATGGTGCTGTTGCTAATAAGTATTTGCGGCGAGGAACCCAACTGGGCAATGCCACCGCCCGCGCTACTGCTGTTTTCGGTGATGATACTATCTGTCACCGTCAGGTTGCCGTTGAGCATGTTAATGCCGCCGCCACTGCCATTCACCACCCCACCGCGTACTGTAACACCAGCCAATGACAGGCTGCCCTGAATCTGAATGTCCAGCACCCGATCCAGGCCGTTGGCGTCAATGATGGTGGTGGCGGCTCCTGCACCACTGATGGTCAGCGGGCCGGTGATGTCCAGGTCGCCGGTAGTGGCGTTGTTTTCATTCGCGCCGGGAATGGTCAGCAGGTACGTTCCGGCCGGTAACACAATGGTGTCCGCTCCGGCCAGGGCATTCGTTTCCCGGATGGCTGCCCGCAGCGTACAAATACCATTGCCGGGCGCCGTTTCGCAAACCCCATTACCCGGCACCGCGTCGGTGGCGTCGGCCGTGCTGTTGACGGTAAAGGTAGCCATCGGCGCAGCGCTGCTGCCCTGACGAAACAGCCCCAAAAATAAAATGGCCGTGACAATGCCGCCGCTAAAAATAGACAATAAATAGGTGATTCGCATGATATTCCCCTTGTGGCTGGCTGGCTCCTCAATTCACTCTCGACTTGAAAAATGATGACGGGTTAGCCCACCACCTCGTTTAACCGGATAATACGAGGATGGATTATAGCGAGTCTCAACCAGGGAGCAATTTGGCAACGGCCGTACGGCCGTCGGCCTTAACCCAAACATTTCCCAACCCTTTCCCAACTTTTATCCCCTATTTCCCAAATCTCTATTTGGGATAAATTTGGGATAAATGCCCCGGTTGTACCCGTCAGGACAGGTGTTTAGTGGTGGCTAACCCTGCTATAATCCCCACAGGAGCTTTATCCAACAACAACCTTGGATATTGATGGCCCAACATGACGTTGACTTTGCAGTTTTTATTGATAGCTCTTTTGCCACTCAGCTTCATCGCCATGATCCTCTATCTGTGGCGGGCGCGGCTGAAGCGGCGGCGGCTGTATGTGCGCTGGACGCTGACGCTGCTGCTGGCGGCCGTCTGGGCCAGCAGTGTATTGCGCTTTTTTGGCGGTCTGGCCTTTCCCGATGTTCTGGTTTTTAACTGGGGGGTGGTGGGCGCCTATGCGCTCAACTTCACGGCCGTCACCCTCCTGCTCACCACCCTTGTCTACTTCAACCTGCCGAAGGGTCACGGCCGTATCGCCCTTTTCCTCAGCCTGCTCCTCATCGCCGCCGCCATCGCCCTCGACCCCACCATCTGGGGCTTTTACCTGCCGCTTTTTGTGGCCGGGGGGCAGCGCATTTCCCAGGGTGGCTTGTGGACGGCCGTGTGGATTACTGCCTGGCTCATCCCCATCCTGGCTGCCTGGATTCTGACTCAGCAAGTCAAATCCAACCTGCCCCTCTCCATTTATCGCAACCAGGTCAACTACTGGCTGCTGGTCATCACCCTCTTTGTCATCGGTTTTGCTTTTGGCTCTGTACAGCAGGTGGGGCAATCGGGCTGGCAGCAGGCGGGCATCCTGGTCATCATCCTGGCCGCCTTCATTGGCACGCTCACCCTCACCCGGCCCCATTTGCCCGAACTGCAACTGGCCTCGCGGCAGGCACTCAGCCGCATCGCCAGCACCCTCATCATCTTTGGCCTCACCTGGCTGGCCCTCTCCGTCATCGTGCAAACGGTGTCCAATTTACCGGCAGCGACGGCCGTCTCCACCCAAACCCTCATCATCACCATTGCCGCCGCCCTCTTTGCCGCCTTTTTCACCCTGCTCTACCGTTGGGTCAATGAGTTCACCCGCCGCATTTTCTTGCGCGGCCAGCAAAAACGGGCAGTGGCCCTGGCCGAATTCAGCCACATCACCGGCAACATGCCCGAACCGGCGCAGCTAGGCCAAATTTTCCTGCGGCTGGTGCAATCCAACCTGACCACCGACGACGCCTGGTTGTTTAAGGCAGATGATGGGCCGGGCGGGCGGTTGGTGTTACGGCCGTTAGCCAGCCTCGACCAACTCCCCTACACCCCGGCCGATTTCAGCCCGGACAGCCCCTTCAGCCAACATCTGCGCCAGAATAACAACCCACTTATCCATTCTGACCTGGACACGGTGGAGCAGTACGAAGCCGTCCCCGAAGCGGAACGCGACTTGCTCAACCGCTGGCAGCGGGTGCTCTACCAGCCCCTGCGCGCCGGGGAGACACTCATCGGCGTATTGGCGTTGGGGCCAAAATACACCGGCGAAGGGTACAGCCAGGAAGAGCTGGCGCTGCTGCACGGCTGGGCGGCGCAAATCAGCCCCCTGCTGGCCCAGGCGTTTAATCTGACCAGCCTGCGCCAGATCAACGACTACGTGTTCCGCCAAAACCAGACGTTGGCCCGCGAAAAGCAGCATCTTCAAGAATTGGTGAACCTGTATGCCGACTTTATCGAGATGATCTCGCCGGACTTACGACGGCCGTTTACCGACATCAACCGCGAAATGCAAAAATACCAGGCCAAAGGCGAAAAAGAGGGGCAGATCGTCAGCGAAATCGTCACTGAAATGAGCCAGCAAATTGCCACTTTGCGCGCCCCCATTGACAATCTAATCACCATTTCCGCCCGCATCCAGATGCGCAATCAGTTCAAATTTGAACCGGTAAACCTGGACCAACTGGCCCAGGAAGCCATTCGCAACCTGCACAGCATGGCCGAAGCCCGCCGCGTGAAAATTGATTTCCACGCCGACCCCACCCACGCCGCCGCTCTGGGCGACGCGCCCCAATTGTTAGAAGCCGCCCAACATCTGCTCCACAACGCCATCAAGTTCAATAAAATTGGCGGCATGGTGATGGTGGAATGTGGCAGCGAAGGCAGCGACGCCTTCATGCGCATCCTGGACAACGGCGTAGGCATCCCCGACGAACGGTTGGAAACGTTGTGGGATGGCTTCAACCCTGGCGGCAAAAATGGCAACGGCCGTCGCGCCGGCATGGGTCTCGCGCTCGCCCAATTCATCATCAAAGCGCACGGCGGCCGCATCACCGCCGAAAGCAAATACGGCAATGGCAGTACCTTTACCATTTTCCTGCCGCTTGTGTATGAAGATCAGTGAGCAGTAAGCGGTAAGCAGTAAGCAGCTAATACCGCTCACTGCCAACTGCCCACTGCTTACTGCTTACTATGTCTTTCACCACCCCCCTCGCCCTCCTGTTGTTACTGGCAATCCCCTTCATCGCCTGGGTCGGTTGGCCGCGTGGCGGGCCGCGCAGGGGCGGCCAGAGCCGGGTTCGCAACCGACGGCGAGAGTGGGCCAGCCTGGGGCTGCGGGGGCTGATTTTGCTGCTGCTGGTGCTGGCGCTGGCGGGTACACAGCTTGTGCAGGCCAATGACACGTTGGCCGTCGTTTTCCTGGTGGATGCGTCGGATTCCATCAGCCCGGAGCAGGCAGAACAGGCGGAACAGTTTGTGCAAACGGCCGTGGCCAGCATGAATCCAGATGACCAGACGGCCGTCATCCTCTTTGGCGGCAACGCCCTCGTCGAACGCCCCATGAGCGGGCTGGCCGAACTGGCCCCTATCACCTCCGTCCCCCAAGCTCTGCAAACCGATCTGGCCGAAGCGATCCGCCTGGGACTGGCGCTTTTTCCGGCGGGCAGCGGGCGGCGTATGGTCGTCCTCAGCGATGGTGCCGCCACCATCGGCGACACCGAAGCCGCCGCTAAACTGGCCGCCAATGCGGGCGTGGAAATCAGCTTCATCCCCCTGACCCGCGACACAGGTGGTGAATTGGTGGAAGCATTGGTTACGGACGTGCGTGCTCCCACGCGCATCAGCCAGGGCGAGATTTTCCGCATTGACATCACGGCCGAAAGCACGGCCAATATGCCCGCCACCCTGCGTGTCCTCTCCGGCGGCACGGTGGTGCATGAAGAGCCGGTAGATTTGGGACGCGGCGTCAACAACTTTTCCGTGCGTCTGCGCGCCGGGGAGCAAGAATTTGCCCGCTACCGGGTGCAAATTGAGCCACAATCTGACACCTATTTCCAAAACAACGAACTGGCTGCTTTCACTGAAATCACCGGGCCGCCGCGGGTGCTGCTGGTAGCCAACGATGGCACAACGGCCGATGACGGTTCGCCACAGCCGGACGAATCGCCCCAGTTGCAGGCCGCGCTGGAAGCGGTGGGGCTGCCCGTAGACCGCACCACCCCCGCCGATTTCCCCTCCAGCCTGGCCGAATTGAGCAACTACGCCACCATCGTGTTGGTGAACGTGAATGCCAAAAACCTGACGCCGCGCAAAATGGAAACGCTGCAAAGTTATGTGCGCGACCTGGGCGGCGGGCTGGTGGCCGTCGGCGGCCCGGAGAGTTACGGCATGGGTGGCTATTTCAGGACGCCGCTGGAAGAGACGCTGCCGGTGGAGATGCAAATTAAAGACCAGGAGCGTTTTCCGGCGGTGAGCATGGTCATCGTCATTGACCGCTCCGGCAGCATGGGGGCAGATGAAGGGGGTGTGCAGAAAATTCAACTGGCGTCCGAGGGTGCGGTGCGGGTGGTGGAACTTCTCAACGATTTTGACTACATCACCGTCATCCCGGTGGATACGGCCCCGGACAATCCCATTGGCCCACTGCCCGCCAGCGACAAAGAGACGGCCATCAACCTGATCCGGGAGATTGGGGCGGGTGGGGGCGGCATTTTTGTGCGCACCGGGTTGGAAGCGGCCGCCGCCGCGCTGACGGAATCACCCACGCCCATCAAACATATCATCGTCCTGGCCGATGGCTCGGATTCGGAGGAGAAGGAGGGGGTGCCGGAATTGCTGGATGGACTGACGGCCGAGGATGTGACCATCTCCTTTGTGAGCATTGGCGGCGGACCGGATGTGCCCTGGCTGCAAGAGATGGCGGAACGGGGCAACGGCCGTTTCCACCTCACCGACCGCGCTGCCAACCTGCCCCAAATTTTCACGCAGGAGACGACCAACATTCAGCGCAGCTATTTAATTGAAGAGCGCTTCTTCCCCGAACTGAGCAGTAACAGCCCGATTTTGAGTGGGATTACGGCCGTGCCCCCCCTCTACGGCTACGTGGGCAGCAGCCCCAAAGCGACCGCCCAGGTCATTTTGACCACGCACCAGGGCGACCCGCTGCTGGCCGCCTGGCAATATGGGCTGGGGCGGGCGGTGGCCTGGACTTCGGACGCCACCGGGCGTTGGGGGCGGGAATGGGTGCAGTGGGAAGGCTTCCCGGCGTTTTGGGCGCAGGCCGTCCGTTGGACGGTTTCGCAGGATAGAGATAGCAATGTGGAAACGGCCGTGACCTTCACCGACGAACAAGCCACCCTCACCATAGACGCCCGCAGCACGGCCGGCGACTTCCTGAACAATCTGGCAATGGAGGCTAATGTCGTCGCCCCGGATGGGCAGGTGCAAAATGTGGTGCTGACACAAATTGCCCCCGGCCGTTACGAAACCACCTTCACGCCAGAGGCCGATGGCGCTTACTTCATTCGCGTCGCGGGTAATGACTCGACTGATGACGAGGTGTCCATTGGGCAAACGAGCGGTTGGGTATTGGGCTATTCGCCGGAGTACAAACAATTTGAAGCCAATCCCGGCCTGCTGGAATCGCTGGCGGAGCGTACCGGCGGGCACGATTTGGCCGCGCTGGAAGGGGAAACTGCCGCAGCCGATTACATTTTCAGCCACAATCTGGCGACGGAGCCGGTGTCGCAACCAATCTGGCCCTGGCTGGCATTGGTCGCCGTTTTGCTGCTGCCACTGGATATTGCGTTGCGGCGGTTGGTAATTACACGGCGGGATATGGAGCGGGCCTATGCGGCCACGTTCGGCCGTTGGCTGCCGCAGCCGACCCAGCCCACACCGCGCACGGAGCAGGCGGCGCGCCTGTTCCAGGCGAAACAGCGGGCGGGGGTGCAAAAACAGGGAGATGATGGGGGAGGTACGGCCGTGCCACCACCCATTCAGCAACAGGATGCGGTACAGATGGAGAAGAAGGTGGAGGGAAGTGAGATACGGCCGTCGGCCCCTTCCGTACCTAAACCCACACCTACGGCCCCGCCTACTACTGGTACGCTCGCCTCCCGCTTGCTGGACAAAAAACGGCAGCAAAACGAGGAATGATCCCCACCACCGACGCCCACATTGACCAGCTTGTCTACTGACTCTACAACCTCACCCCCACCGAAATCACTATTGTGGAGGGGCGCTAACAAACCTCCCGGAGCTTTGAAAGTTCCGGGAGGTTGGGTGACTTTAGCTATGACCTCTTTTTAGCTGTTAATGAGCCGGTGAATTTGGGACACGGCCGTGCCCGTATCATGATCCGCCACCACCACACTGATGCTGCACTCAGACGACCCCTGAGCAATAGCCACCACATTGACGCTGGCATTACCCAACGCCATAAACAGCCGTCCGGCAATACCGGGCGTGTGCCGCATCCCCGCGCCGACAACGGTAACAATCGAAACCGGATCCATCGCCCAGATACGGTCAATATCCCGCCGCTTGAGTTCTTCGGCAAACTCCGTTTCCAGACTGTTAATAATGGTCTTCGTGCCACTTTCCGGGGCGGCAAAACAGATGGATTGTTCCGACGAAGCCTGGCTGATGAGCAGCACGCTCTGGCCGCCCCGCGCCACTGCACCAAAGGTGCGGGCAGCAATACCAGGCACACCCAGCATCCCTTTGCCTTCTACGGTAATCAGGCTGAGCTGCTTGATGGCCGTCACCGCTTTAATGCCGCCATCTGCCCCTGGTGCATCGGGCACAATGACGGTGCCCGGATGTTCCGGGTTGAAGGTATTTTTGATGCGCAGCGGGATGCCATTTTCAATACACGGCCGCATTGTTTTGGGATGCAGCACCTTCGCCCCATAAAAGGCCAGTTCGGACACTTCGCGGTAGCTGAGGGTGGGGATGCTCTTGGCGGTGGGCACAATACGCGGATCGGCCGTCATCACCCCATCTACATCCGTCCAAATCCACACCTCGTCTGCCGGCAATGCCTCACCCAAAATAGCCCCGGTGTAATCGGAGCCACCGCGCCCCAACGTGGTGGTGACGCCTGCTTTTGTGGCCCCAATAAAGCCGGTGACGATGGGGATGGTATTGGCAGCCAGCAACGGCCGTAACCTTGCCCTTGTCTTCTCATTCGTCTCCGCCTTCAAGGGGGAGGCATTGAGGAAATTGTCATCCGTCACAATCAGTTCGGTGGCGTCAATGGCTTCCGCCGGCTGCCCTTGTTGGCGCAAATAAGCGGCCAGAATGCGCACCACCATTTGCTCCCCCATGCCGCCAATCGCGTCCAGCGCACGTGGGCTGAGTTCACCCAACACAAAAACGGCCTGGCATAATGCTTCGTAGCGGTCCAGGAAACGGCCGTTTTCCGCCAATATCACCTGTCGTTCCCCATCCGGTTCCAGCAAGCCATCAATCGCTTCCCGGTGAATCGCACGCATCAACTCTGCATTGCGCCGAAACGTCTCACCATCACCCGCCGCCGCCGTGTGTGCCCCATTCAGCAGCAAATCGGTCACTTTTTCTGGCTTGCTGCCCATGCCCGAAGCCACTACCACCACCTGCCCCCACGCCTGTTTGGTTTGGGTGATGAGTACGGCCGTTTCCTTCATCGCCGCCGCACTCCCCACCGACGTCCCGCCAAATTTCATTACTAACGTCATCTTCTTCTCCGAAAAATGGCAATCGGTTATCGGTCAACCACCGACAACCGATTACGGATTACCGATTACGGACAACGCCTGCACCAAATCCACCACTATATCCGCCGTATCCTCAATGCCAATGGCAAATCTAACCAGATTATCCTTAATGCCAATTGTCAATCTTTCCTCCGTCGAAAGCTCATAAAAGGACATATACGCCGGCTGCTCAATCAGGCTTTCCACGCCTCCCAGGCTGGGGGCGATGTAGGGAATGGTCATGGCGTCAATAAAACGAGCGGTGGTATCGGCCGGATTTTCGCCGGGGATGGGGGCAATCTCAAAGCTGACCACGCCGCCAAAACCATCCATCTGCCGCCGGGCAATGGCGTGGTCAGGATGGGAAGGCAATCCCGGATACCAGACCCGCGCCACCTGCGGTTGTGTTTCCAAAAATTCGGCCACCGTCTGGGCGCTGGCGTTTTGCTGCCGCACCCGCAGCGCCAATGTCTTGAGGCCACGTTCCACCAGCCAGGCGGCGTGCGGGTCGGCCACCCCGCCCAACATGCCCTGGCTCTGGCGCAGGGCGTGTAGCAGCCCGGCGTCACCCACCACCACCCCGGCCATCACGTCGTTGTGCCCACTCAGGTATTTGGTGCCGCTGTGGATGACCAGATCAATGCCGAAGGATAACGGCCGTTGGTTCACTGGTGTGGCAAAGGTGCTGTCAATAATCGTCTTGACGCGCTTGTGCTGCCGGGCAATGGCCGCCAGCCGTTCCAGGTCGGCTACACGCAGGTAGGGGTTGGTGGGGCTTTCGCTGAGGATAATGCGCGTCTCTGGCCGAATGGCGGCGGCCAATGCCTCATAATCACCCATGGGCACGGCCGTTGTTTCAATACCCAGCCGCGCCAGGAAAGTGTTACAGAACTGGCGCGTTTTGCGGTAACAGTCGTCGGTCATGACGATATGGCCCCCGGTGGGCAGGATGGAGAGCAAGGTGTGGGTAACGGCCGTCATGCCCGTAGGAAACAGCAAGGCATCACCACCCCCTTCCAGCGCGGCAATTCGTTTTTCCACGCGACGCACAGTGGGGTTGCCGTAACGGCCGTATTCCCCCCGCTCCTCGCCGCCACCCCACATCTTCGCTTCCATAAAGGCGCATAGATCGGCCGTGTCCTTGAAGGTATAGGTCGCCGTCTGGGTAATCGGCGTGATCAGGCTGTGGTGTGGCTGCCAGACGCGCTGGGACACCTGCCCGTGTACGGCCTGGGTAGAGGGGCCAAAAACGGATGGGGGTACGGCCGTATCCTCTCTGTTCCCATTTGCTGAAAAAACGATGTTGGTCATGTTTACTTCCTTCAAGAATGGAGATTAAGAGAAGGGGCGATTGAGAGATTAATGGAATCTCCCAATCTCTTAGTCTCCCAATCTCCAATCAAAAACGCCCTTCCTGGTAGATTCAGAAAGGGCGTCCGGGTATCGTCGTCGCCACTTGCTCATCTCCCAGAAGCATTGGTAGTTTGTTGAATCAACTACCCTTCTGCCGGAATTAGCACCATTTCCCTTTGGCGATGCCGCCGGGCGGTTGCTGAGGTGTCATTGGGCCGGTCCCTCAACCTCTCTGGATAAGAAGTGTGTTACTTATGTATTCAGTTGTGCGCCGGAATGTTAGCAAATGAGCCAGATGTTGTCAAAACAGCTGAGATAGCTATCCATGCTCATTGTCCAATACTCAAGACAAAATGTCGGCGATGGCATAAGGCTGCCCGGCGAAGTTGGCGAAGGTGAGGTCGTGGAAGGGCAGGTTGTGATGGGCTTGCAGTTGAGCCATGAGCGCCAGGTAGTTCGTCAGCAGGCGGCGCTCCCAGTCCAGGCCAAGCTGCACGGCCGTCACCTTGATCGCCGCTTCTGGCCCTTCCAGTTCCACAAAGTTGCCAAAGGGGAGTTCGTCCAGCACAATTTCCACTTCGCCCAACTGGAACGTTTCGCGGTACTTTTCATATACCTGCACCGGGCTGTAACCGAGGCGCTGGAAAAGCAGCACGGCCGTGTCCACATCACTGGCCTCAAATTCGATTTCCTCACGCACTTTGGCCTCGCTGCCTGGTAAAGTGATCGTGTCGCTTTTGAAGGTAACGGTTACAGTGGTGTCCTGCCGCACCCGGAGCAACTGCCGTTTTTGTAACAACTGCTGGTCGGGTGTGTCCAGGCGCAGGTTGCGTTCAAAAACACGCGGTTTGGTAAGGGTGGCCCCCAGCGAGAGGAGGTGTTGGCGCACGGTCGTGTGATCCACCACCCAAAACTTCACCTCTACCTCCAAATGATCATCCTGCTGCGCCATCATTTTGCCTTTGTTCGATTACCGAATCACAAATCTTCGCCGGGTTCACTAATGACTACCAACACCTGGTCCTTCTCCACACTGTCCCCCTTGCTGATGTTGATCCGGCTGACAATACCATCGCGGGGGGCGCGCAGTTCATTTTCCATCTTCATAGATTCCAGAATGATCACCTTATCCCCCTGGCGCACCGCATCCCCTTCAAACACCGCCACCGCCACAATCACGCCAGGCATGGGCGAGCGCACCTGCGCCTCCCCCGTTGCCACCGGGCCGCTGCCCCGCGCCTGCGACAGCCGGTATGTCCGTTCATCCTGTACCCGCACCGAATACAGTTCACCGCGCGTCAGCACATCCCAACTATCATCCCGTTCCTGCACCACCGCTTCCAATGAGCGATTGTTGAGCAACAGAGAAAGGACGCCATCTTCGTGCAAGAGTTGAAAATCCATCTCATACGGTACGCCATTGACAATCACTTCCTGATCGCTGTCAATCACAATCTCAAACTCTTTATCGTTCACTCTGGCAAAATATTTCATACCAACCACCGATTACTAAAAAATCCGCGAATAACGGATAACGGATTACCGATTACCGTCTTAATCGCTCCCACCGGCTGTACCATTTCCAATTGCTCACATCGCGCCCGCCGGGGGCCATAATCTGGCTGGCCTGCTGGCTGCGGCGGTGGGCGATGAGGGCGGCCATCACGGCCGCTTCCATCTCGCGGGGCGACTCCCGGTCACTCATGCTAAACCGCTCTTCCACAAAGCGCGTGTCAAACTGCCCCGTCCAGAAGCTGGGGGTCTCCACCATATGTTGGTGGAAGGGGATGTTCGTTTGCACACCCATGATGCGGTATTCGGCCAGGGCGCGGCGCATCCGCAAAATGGCTTCGGCGCGGGTTTCGCCATAACAAATCAGCTTGCCGATCATGGAATCGTAGTAGGGAGTGATCTCAAAGCCGGGGTACACGGCCGTGTCCACCCGCACCCCTGGCCCCGTCGGCACACGGCTCATCGTCACCTTGCCCGTCGAGGGCAGGTAATTGTTGTACGGGTCTTCGGCGTTAATGCGGCACTCAATCGCCCAGCCGCTCATCTTGATGTCTTCCTGTTTGAAGCGCAGCCGCCGCCCCCGCGCAATGCGCAGCATCTCCTGCACAATATCCACCCCCGTCACCAGTTCCGTTACCGGATGCTCCACCTGCAAGCGAGTGTTCATTTCCAGAAAGTAAAAGTTCTTGTTTTTGTCTACCAGGAACTCAATCGTGCCCGCGCTGACGTAATTCACCGCTTTGGCGGCCGCTACCGCCACTTCCCCCATCCGCCGCCGCAAATCCTCGTCCACCGCAAAGGAGGGGCATTCCTCAATCACCTTTTGATGCCGCCGTTGCAAGGAACATTCCCGTTCACCCAGGTAGATGACATTCCCGTGCATATCGGCCAGGAGTTGGATTTCGATGTGACGGCCGTCCAGAATCATCTTCTCCAGGTAGACAGTATCATCACCAAAAGCGGCCGCCGCTTCCCGCCGCGCCGCCGCAATCGCATCCGGCAGCGCCGCCGGGTCATACACCGGGCGCATCCCCTTCCCGCCCCCCCCGGCCGACGCCTTCACCAGCACCGGAAAACCAATGCCCGATGCCGCCGCGATCAACTCCTCATCATTCAGCCCCGGTTCCGTGCCCGGCACCACCGGCACCCCCGCCTTCTTCACCGTCTCCCGCGCCGACTGTTTGTCCCCCATCACCTGAATGGCATATGGCGGGGGGCCGACAAACACAATGCCATTGTCCTTGCAAGCCTGGGCAAACTCCGCCCGCTCCGCCAGAAAACCATAACCGGGATGAATCGCTTCCGCCCCGGAGCGTTTGGCCGCATCCAAAATCTTGTCAATGCGTAAGTAGCTGTCCCGCGCCGGCGGCGGGCCAATGTTGTACGCCTCGTCCGCGTAGCGCACGTGCAGCGCCTGCCGGTCAGCGTCCGAAAAGACCGCCACCGTCTTAATGCCCAAATCACGGCACGCCCGCACAATGCGAATGGCAATCTCGCCCCGGTTGGCAATGAGTAATTTGTCAAATCGTTGGAGAAGTAGTTGATCGGTCGTCATTCTGCAAGAAGTAAGCAGTGAGCGGTGAGCAGTGAGCAGTAAGCCCCACCGCTCACTGCACACTGCTTACTGCTCACTATAAGGGGATATTTCCATGTTTCCGCGGCGGGTTCTCATCCCGTTTATTTTGCAGCATATTCAGGGCGTTAATCAGGCGCGGACGGGTTTCGTGTGGTTCAATCACGTCGTCCACATAACCGCGCCGGGCAGCGGCATACGGATTGGCAAACTCTTCACGGTAATGCTCCACCAGTTCCGCCTTCTTGGCAACCGGGTCTTCGGCCTCCATCAATTCGCGGCGGAAGATGATGTTTACCGCCCCATCTGGCCCCATCACGGCGATTTCGGCCGTGGGCCAGGCCAGGTTCAGGTCGGCACGAATGTGTTTACTGTTCATCACGCAATAAGCCCCGCCATACGCCTTGCGGGTGACAACGGTGATCTTGGGTACCGTCGCCTCACAAAACGCATAGAGCAATTTGGCCCCATGCCGGATGATGCCACCATGCTCCTGGTCAATGCCCGGCAGGAAGCCAGGCACATCTTCAAAAACGATGAGCGGGATATTGAAACAGTCACAAAATCGGACAAACCGCCCCGCCTTCTCGCTGGCGTTGATGTCCAGCACTCCGGCCAAGACCATCGGCTGGTTGGCCACAATGCCCACCGGGAAACCGCCCAACCGGGCAAACCCAACTACGATGTTCTGGGCGTAATGCTCTTGAATTTCGTAAAACTCGCTGTCGTCCATGATCAGATGGATAGCGTCTTTGATGTCGTAGGGCTTGTTGGGGTTGTCCGGCACCAGCGTGTCCAGGGCGGCTTCGGTGCGCAGGGGGTCATCTTTGGTGGGTTTGAAGGGGGGGTCTTCCATGTTGTTGGAAGGCAGGTAGCTCATCAATTCGCGGATGAGGAAGAGGGCGTCGGCTTCACTTTCGGCGGCCATGTGGGCCACGCCGCTGGTGGCATTGTGGGTCATGGCCCCGCCCAACTGCTCAAAGGTGACATCTTCGCCGGTGACGGCCTTGACCACATCGGGGCCGGTGATGAACATGTAGCTGCTCTCTTTGACCATGTAGATGAAGTCGGTGAGGGCGGGGGAATAGACCGCGCCGCCCGCGCATGGCCCCATGATGGCGCTGATCTGGGGCACAACGCCGGAGGCCAGGGTGTTGCGCAGAAAGATGTCCGCATACCCGCCCAGGCTGACGACGCCTTCTTGAATGCGTGCGCCGCCGGAGTCGTTAATGCCGATGACGGGCGCGCCGTTGCGCATGGCCATGTCCATGATTTTGCACACTTTTTCGGCGTGTACCTGGCTGAGGCTGCCACCAAAGACAGTGAAGTCCTGGGAGAAGACGTAGATGAGACGGCCGTCAATCGTTCCCCAGCCTGTCACCACACTATCACCCAGATACTTTTTGCTGTCCATGCCAAAGTTGCGCTCGCGGTGGACAACAAAGGCGTCAATTTCGTGGAATGAGCCTTTGTCCAGCAGCAGTTCAATGCGCTCGCGGGCGGTCAATTTGCCGCCTGCCTTGTGTTTGGCAATACGCTCTTCGCCGCCTCCCTGGTGGGCTTCATGTCTCAGTTTTCGCAGGTGTTCAATTTTGGGGTTCATAGCTCTATGAAGAACGAGATTGGGAGACTGGGAGATTAAGAGATTACCTGCTCTCCCAATCTCTCAATCTCCTAATCTCTCAATCTCCTCTTGAAAATAATGCCGTTTGTCGGCGCGTCTTAATGCCAGAAATGTGAAGGTGACAACCACCACAAAAAAGAGGGTGATGATCAGGCCGCCATTAGCGGCAAAGGGCAGTGGGGAAAAGATGAAGCGCATGATGCTGGTGTACAAACCATACAGGAGCAGTAACAGGGGAATGGTGAATTGGGTCAACGGCCGTTTCCACCTTAATAACCATGCTGCTCCCCAAAACAGCGCCGCCCATGTCAACGCCGCCAGCGCCAACCACACGGGGTCTGGCTGGACGCCATGGGTGACTAACAGGTCACGGCTTTGAAAAAGTAGTACAGCCTTACTCACATTCCACACGCCAAAAAGAAAAACACCCCAAAGAGTGAGAGTTACGGAGAGGGGGCGTTTTGCCGGGAGGTATACGCTCATTGTAGCCGATTATACCCATAAACCTCCCGGAGCTTCAAAAGCTCCGGGAGGTTTAGCATATGCTTTTCGTCACTTTTCCCCTGTGGTATACTCAACCCGTCGTTGGTCAATCAGTAAACTATACCTTTGGAGGCGCTGCTGTGGCAGGTAACCGTGCTCGTTACGAAGAAGCACTCAACAACGGTCATTCCTTTATCTGGGATGAAAAATGGGAGGCGGCAATTAAGGAGTTTGAGGTTGCCGCACAGTTAGCTCCAAATGAACCGGCCCCTTACGATGGGTTGGGAACCGCTTATAGTAAACTCAACCGGCTAGACAAAGCCCTGGAAAACTTCAAACTGGCAGCCCGTTACTCGCGTGGTGACATTATTTACCTGCGCCAGGTAGCTGATATGCAGGAGCGTCTGGGACAGGGCGAGGAAGCGGGCAAGACCTACATGGCGATTGGCGAGGTGGAGTTAAACCGCCGCCGCCTGAATGATGCCATGGATAACTGGCTGCGTGCCGTGCGTTTGGACCCCAACCTGCTCAAAGCCCGCCAGCGATTGGCTTCCGTTTATGAAAAGCAAGGGGTTGTGCCAAACGCCATTCACGAATATCTGGCCATTGCCCGCATACTCAACAAGCAGGGTGAACGTGAAAAGGCATTGCAAGCCTGCCAACTGGCGCTGCGATTAGACCCACGTAATGCCGAAGTTTTAACGGCCATTGAGATGATCAAGGCAGGGCGTCAAGTTAAGGCAGGCGCTACACTGGCCGCCACCGAACCATCAGGACTCATTGGTGGTCTGGCTAAACGGTTAATGATGGACGGCAACGGCGAGCTGCATAAACGCGCTGAGGCGGCTACGCCGGTTCAGGATGCCCATCGGATGGCCATGGAGCAGTTAGCCGGAGATTTGTTTAGTGATGGCGAACTGGATGCGCGAATGCTCAAGCGCACGGCGCTGGTGAGCCAGGCATTGGATTACCAGCGGCGCGGCATGACCAATGAGGCTATTAGTGCCTATGAGCAGGTGATAGCGGCCGGCGTGAACAGTGCTGCCGCCCACTTTAATCTGGGTCTGCTTTATCAAGACAAGCTGCGCTTTGAAGACGCGATTAAGGAGTTTGAGTTTTCGGTCAAAGACCATGAGTACCGGTTAGCCAGCCATTTTTCGTTGGGTGAATGTTATCGGGCGCGGGGTAACATTGATAAAGCAACGGAACATTTCATCAATGTATTGAAGATTGTTGACCTGGGCACGGTGCAGCACAATCAGGCGGATCGACTGATTGAGTTATATGAAAATCTGGCGGAGAGCCTGACGGCCAAGGGTGAAGTGGATCAGGCGACGGGTTTTGCCAATGCACTGGTGGATTTCCTGAGCCATAAGGGGTGGGAGGATAAGGTGAAGGAAGCGCGTGGGCGCTTAAATGCGATTTCGGACGCCGGTTTGATGACGCTGGGTGATATGCTGACGGCCGGGTCGGAACTGGTGCTGGAGTCGCTGTTTTTGAGCCAGGAGTATGCGCGGCGGGGGATGTTTGACACGGCCGTTGAAGAAGCATACCGCGCTATTCAACTTTCTCCTGACTATTTGCCCGCCCATGTGCAGTTGGGTGATGTGCTGGGCAAACAGGGTTGGCGGGACACGGCCGCGCGCAAATTCATTGTTGTCGGTGAGACATACCAGGTGCGCGGAGATGCCAATGGGGCGATGATTGCCTACGGCCGTGCCGTCGAATTTACACCCCTTGATCTCTCTATTCGTGGCCGGTTGATTGAACTGCAAAAACGGCATGGGCAGATTGATCGCGCTTTGGAGCAATACCTGGCGATGGGCGAAGCATATTACCAGTTGGCCCAGGTAGATAAAGCACGAGAGACATACCAGGAAGGATTGAAGCTGGCTCCCCGCGCTGAAGATAGCGCCAGGTGGCAGGCAAAATTGTTGCGGCTGACGGCGGACATTGATATGCAACGTTTTGACTGGCGGCGAGCTTTGGCCGCTTATAAAGAACTGCGCAAACTAGACCCCCAGGATGAACGTACAGCCATCATCCTGGTTGACCTTTACTACAAAGTAGGGCAACCGGTGAATGCGGTAATGGAATTGGATGAGTATTTGAAGCAATTGGTGCGCAGTGGGCGGGGGAATAAGGTGATGGGTATTTTGGAAGATATGGCCCGGCAACGGCCGTCCGATGCCAGTCTGGTTGAACGTTTATCCCGTCTCTATGTGCAACAGAAGCGGGTAACAGAAGCCATTGAACTGCTGGATAAACTGGGTGAAGCGCAGCTAGAAGCCAATGATACTGCCGCTGCCGTAGAAACCATTCAGAAAATCCTGGCGCTGAACCCACCCAATTCTGCCAGTTACCAACAACTGCTTGCCCAATTACGTCAATAACCGGGTAGGATGAATGAAATTACAGTTGACAGCATTCTGGAAACCTTGAGTAATCTCCAATGGGATTGGATCAGTGTGCTGGATATATTGTTGGTCACGGCCGTTATCTTTGCCGTGTTTATGCTTATTCGGGGCACACGAGCCGTCCAGGTGCTGCGTGGTCTGGTTGTCATTGCCCTGGCCGTTTTGATCCTGGCCTCCATTCCGGGCCTGATTGCTTTTCGTTCCCTGGTCAACACTATTTTGCCGGTGCTGTTGATTTCCATCCCGATTATTTTTCAGCCGGAACTACGCCGGGCGCTAGAGCGCATTGGCCGCAGTGGACGCTACCTGCGTTTTTGGCGGCAAAACGAGATTAGCCCGGTAATTACGGCCGTGAAAGAAGCCTGTCTCCGCCTTTCCCAACGGCGGCACGGAGCGCTGATTACCTTTGAGCGGGACACCGGCCTGCAAGAATATATTGACACCGGCATTGCCATGAATGCCGATATTTCTCCCGAACTGCTACTGACCATCTTCAACAAACATACCGAACTGCACGATGGCGCAGTCATCATCCGCAGCGATAAACTGGCCGCCGCCGCCTGCGTCATGCCCCTTTCCACCAGCAGCCTGTCTGATCGGCAAATGGGGTTGCGTCACCGGGCCGCTCTGGGCATCAGCGAAGTCAGCGATGCGGTGACGGTGGTCGTTTCGGAAGAGACAGGGCAGGTTTCGATTACTCATAACGGCCGTTTCATTGTCCGCCGCCTGGAACCTTCTCGCCTGGATGAAGTGCTGCACACCATGTTAACCAGCTCCACCAGTTTAAGAAGCGGTACCCCAAAAGTAGAAAGCCCGCCCAAAGATAGCCCCAAAGGAGGCGCGTTATGAGCCAGCGGTTCAAAACGAGTCTGGCCGATCTGATGGCCCTCCTCCTTTCACTTTTGTTAGCCATAGTTATCTGGGTCAACGCCCAGCAAGGGGATGACCCCATCGTGCGGCGGGCGTTGCAAATCCCCGTTGAGTTTATTGGTGTGCCCGAAAATGTGCGTATCATTGAACCCTCTAACTTAAACAATGTAGCGGTCGTGGTGGTATACGAAGGGCCAACTTCAATTGTAGATACCCTCACGGCGGCTGATTTTTCGGCTACGGTAGACTTGAGCCAAACTGCTTATGGTCAGGGGCAGTTAGCGCCTGTGGTTGTACGCGCCGGCAATGATCAGATAACCCTTGACCCACCAACTCCCAGTGAAATCAGTGTCCATTTGGAGGAATTAGTCACCAAAGAAATACCAGTGGCGCTGGATTTGCGCGGCAGCGTACCGCGTGGTTACACCACTTCGGAACCCCTGATAGAACCCCCGCTTATTACGGTAAAAGGAATTGCGTCCGATGTGGAGCGATTGGACCTGGCGCGGGTAACCGTTTTTTTAAGCGCGGAGGATACGCAGACGAAAGTGGTGACACCGCAGCCTATTTTTTACGACCAGCAAGGGCGCGTAACGGGCGTCAGCAATCTGGAAGTGAGCCAAAATCAAGTAACGGTGACGATCCCTATTCAGGAATCGGCCGATTTTGCCAACAGGGTCATCAGCGTCAATCTGGTAGGTGAGCCGGCGCCGGGCTACCGGGTGTTGAACACGTCGGTCAATCCGCCCAGTGTGTTGGTGACGGGACGGCCGTCACAACTCGAACTGCCCTTCCGCGTCCAGACCGAACCTATTGACGTCACCGGTCTGACAGAAACGTTTTCAACGCGCATTTCCCTGGTGCTGCCTGCTGGTATCACCCTGGATGAAGTGCAGGAGATTGTGGCTACCGTAGAAATCGAGCCGTTTTCAAGCACCAAAGTGTTTAACCGCCCTGTGGAAGTGCTGGGGTTGGATGACCAACTGGAAGCTATCGTGCAGCCAGAAACAGCGCGGGTCGTGCTGTTTGGCCCCCTGCCGGTGCTGGATGCCCTGCCAGAGCAGGAAGTTGAAGTAACGGTGGATACATTTGGCCTGGCGGAGGGAACATACGAATTGGAACCAACCGTCACCATTCCCGAACGTGGCCTGGAGATACGCTCGGTGCAGCCAGCCCTGCTCACCGTCATCATTACCCAGCCGGTGACCACCACCGCCACTCTGACAGAAACAGTTAAATTGGATGACACGGCCGTGCCTACCCCTCTCTTTATTTCTTGCCAATCGGCGTCAGACGGCACATTACCTCTCGTACAATGCGTATCCATAGAACGTTATGCCACACGTAACCCCCAATACGCCATGAAGCCCGGATAAACTACAATGGCATTTCCTGTCATTTGCGGGAAAATAGCCGCTTATGAAAGCAAAAGCATTAGTTGCCCTGGTGGGCCGCCCCAATGTGGGTAAGTCTACTCTTTTTAATCGCATTGTGGGCCGTCGGCTGGCTGTAGTCTCGGACACGCCCGGCACCACTCGTGACCGGCTCTATGCCGACGGCGAATGGAATGGCGTAGCCTTCTCGCTGGTGGATACCGGCGGCATTGAAGTGACCGAAGGCTGGCACACCGAACCGCTCTCCGAAGATTCGGAACAGTTCCTGCCCGCTATTCGCCAGCAGGCGCGGGTGGCAATGCAGGATGCGGATGTGATTGTGCAGGTGGTAGACGGCCGTGCCGGTGTCACCGCTGCCGACCGCGAAGTGGCCGACATCCTGCGCCGCACTGACAAGCCCGTCATCATCGCTGCTAACAAGCTGGAATCTACTAATCTTAAAGACCAGGCAATGGAATTTTACGAGCTGGCATTGGGCGAAGTGATCGCCACCTCCGCCCTGCATGGCGTGGGCGTTGGAGACTTGCTCGATGCCATTGTGGAGGCTATTCCGGCCAGCGAACCAACCGATGAAGAGGATGACTCGATCAAAATCGCCATCCTCGGCCGGCCAAACGCCGGCAAATCCACCCTGTTAAACAAATTATTAGGCGAAGAGCGGGCCATCGTCAGCCCCATCGCCGGTACCACCCGCGACGCCATAGACACAAAACTGCGCTGGCACGGCCAGGAGTTTACGCTAATTGATACCGCCGGTATTCGGCGGCGCGGCAAAATTGAACCGGGGGTGGAAAAATACAGTGTGCTGCGCTCGGTGAAGGCGCTCAATCGGGCGGATGTGGCTTTACTACTGGTAGACGCTGAAGAAGGGGTTACGGCGCAGGATGCGCACATTGCCGGGATGCTGACAGAGGAGGACGCGGGCATCATCGTACTGGTGAATAAGTGGGACGCGGTGGAAAAAGATACCCACACGCTGCACGAAGTGGAACAAAGTGTGCGCCACGAATTGAACTTTTTGCCCTACGTGCCCATTATCTTCGTCTCGGCGCTGACGGGACAGCGGGTGAACAAAATTCTGCCAACGGTGCTGGAAGTGAATGCCGCCCGCCACCAGCGTGTGCAGACGAGTGCGCTGAACACCTTTATGCGCGAAGCCACTACCTTGCATCCGCCGCCTCAAAAAGGGGGGATACGGGTGAAATTTTTCTACGCCACCCAGGCGGAAACCGCACCGCCTACCTTCATCTTCTTTGTGAATAAGCCGGATTGGATCAACTTTAGCTACAAACGTTTCCTGGAAAATCAGCTCCGCGAGCGGTGGCCGTTCACCGGTACGCCCATCCGCCTATTTTTCCGCGCCCGCAGTGAAGATCGGTTTGGAGAGTAACCTTTATTCTTGTGGTAACACGGCCGTCAGCGCCCGTGCAATCAATTCATTTGCCAGTTCTGGCTCCTCCCCGTTAATCAAGACAACAATGGTTATTTCGTGGTCAGGCAGATACCACATCTGGTTGCTGTAGCCGCTGGCGGTACTGTCGTATCCCCACATATCGCCCCAGGTGGAGGAGCGGTGCATAATGCCCAGACCGTAATCATCGCCGTTGCCAATGGGGATGGTGGTGAGGGTTTGAGTACGGCCGTCGGCCCCAGGCAGGGTGCGTTCATATAAAGCGGGCGCAAAGGCAGCCAGATCAATGGCATTGGAAATAAAGCCCAGGTCGGCCAGACCACGCGCATCATCATACGGCAAGGTGCTTTCCGTTACCCCATCGCCATCCATATCTTTATAGCCCGAAATGTGCCCGCCGGACACAGCGGCAATTGGCTCGATGTAGGTATCGGGCATATCCACCGGGTCCCAAATGCGGTCGCGCAATTCTTCGGCCAGCGGCTCTTCCAACACGGCCGCCAGGATCATTTGCAGCAGCAGGTAATTGGTGTTGGAGTAATGGAAGGTTTCGCCGGGCACGGCCGTAGCCGGCAACTCCGCCGCGTAAGGTAATAATTCTTCTGGCTGCCAGCCCCGTTTTTCCTGGGCATTCACTACCTGCCAAAAGGCCGGGTTGTCGCGGTAATCGGGAATGCCGCTGGTCATATTCAGCAGGTGGCGAATGGTGATTTGCGCGCTGTGGGGAAAGAGGACGGCCGTGTCCGGCAGCCGCTGTTCCAGCGCATCATCCAGACTCAGTTTACCCTCGGACACCATTTGCAGCACCAGCGTACTGATAAACGGCTTTGTCAGCCCCCCGATCCGATAGTGGTTGACGGTGCGCACGTTGTTGCCCTTCTCCCAGTCCGCCAGCCCCCGCGCAAAAATCTGCTGCCCCATAGCCGGCCCTTCCATCAGCAGCACCACACCTGGCCCATCGGCGGCCACCATATCTTCCATTACGGCCTGCAAAGATTTATAAGCGTCTCGCTGCTGCTGGCAGCCCATCAGCCCAATCGCCAGCATCAGACCAAATAGCAACCATGTTTTCTTCATGCCAGTGTCCTCATCTTGTTGAGATGGGGGAAATTGTAGGCAGACAGGTAAGGGTAAGCCAGTTACCTTTGGCGGGGATTCAACATGTTATCTGTCATTGATATTGGCCCGTCAGGCTCAGGGCAGGCATTTGCCATTGGTCGCGGCTTGACCATCAATGGGGCATCTGCTACCATTCCCGCCACACGATAAAAAACTGTCGTTTTGACAATTTCACAGGTACAGGCGATGAAGGGGACATATTATCAGTGCCCTTTGGTGTACAGAGAGTGGGGCAATTGGCTGCAAGCCCCATCACCAAATTCTTGATAATGACACCCCGGAGCTGAACAGGGAACGGTAATCAGTCAACGGTTATCGGTAATCAGTGGAAGAAACCGATTACCGGCCATCAATAGCCGATTACCCAGTAGTTGAACCGGTTGACGGCCGTTACCCCGTCAGGCTCGTGAAGCAAAAAAGGTCTGCGCAGGCAGATAAATGGCGGTGGCACCACGTGCGAACCCAATCGCTCGTCCTCCTATGTGGGGGCGGGCGTTTTTGTTTCCAACTGCCAGACCTGACAGGTTTTTGGAAACCTGTCAGGTCTCACGAGCTGTAACGAGGCGAACCGACTGGTTCGCAAATGGCGGTGGCACCGCGAGGCATCAGCCTCGTCCTCCAAACAGGACGAGGCTTTTTTATTTGGCCGTAATCCGAAACCCGAAGTCGGATTACGGTTTACGGGTTACGAAATCATAAATGGAGGTTGATGATGAAAACAATTCGGACTGTAGAAGCGGCCATCCATATAGGGCAACCGGTGCGTCTGACGGGCTGGTTGTATAACCTGCGCCAGTTGGGCGGCGTGACGTTTATTGTGCTGCGGGATGGCTGGGGCACGCTCCAGGCTGTCACTGAAAGCGAAGCTGACCTGGAACCACTGACCGGGCTGGCGCTGGAAACGGTGATTGCGCTGGAAGGGACCATCGTAGCCACGCCACAAGCGCCGGGCGGCGTGGAACTGCATCAGCCCAAAGTGGAGGTGATCACGGCCGTGACTGAACCCCCGCCCATCGCCCTCAACAAACGAGAAATCAAGGCTGGTCTGCCTGCCCTGCTGGATCATGCGGTGGTAGCGAACCGGCATCCGGCGCGGCAGGCCGTTTTCCGACTTTCGGCCGGCGCGATGGCCGGTTTCCGTCAAACGTTGACCGCCCACCACTTCACCGAAGTGCAAACGCCTAAGCTGGTGGCATCGGCTACTGAAAGCGGGGCCAACGTGTTTGAACTGAAATACTTCGGCCGTCCGGCCTATCTGGCGCAAAGCCCGCAGTTTTACAAACAGATCATGGTGGGCGTGTTTGGCCGTGTTTTTGAAGTGGGGCCGGTTTTCCGCGCTGAGCCGCACGACACGACCCGCCATGCTAATGAATATGTGAGCCTGGACGTGGAGTTTGGCTTTATTGAAAACCATTTCACGGTGATGCGCATGGTGCGGGAGGTGATCGCCGGGATCATGCAGGAATTGGGATCAAATTATGCGCCAGAACTGGCGCTGTTGAGCGCACAAATGCCCACCGTCCTGCCCGAAATTCCGCACATCCATTTTGCGGCGGCGCAGGAACTAATCCTGAAATTGCATGGAGTGGATGTGCGCAGCGAGCCTGACCTATCGCCGCAAGATGAACGGTGGTTGGGCCAATGGGCACAGCAGGAATTTGGCAGCGACTTTTTATTTGTGACGGGCTATCCGATGGGGAAACGGCCGTTTTACACCCACCCTGATCCCGCCAATCCTACCTACTCCAACTCGTTTGACCTGCTGTTTCGGGGCACGGAACTGATTACCGGCGGGCAGCGGCTGCACCGTTACCAGGATTATCTGGCGGCGCTGGCGAAAGCTAACCTCCCGGTGGAACCGTTTGAAAGTTATCTGGAAGCGTTCCGGTATGGAATGCCGCCACACGGTGGTTTTGCCATTGGGCTGGAACGGCTGCTGATGCAATTGTTGGGGCTGACCAATGTGCGGTTGGCAACACTGTTCCCGCGTGACCAGAAGCGGCTTGTCCCGTAATTTGTAATCCGTGACCCGTTATCCGACTTTAGAAGCATACGGATTACGGCTCACGAATTACGGGTAACGTCAAAAATAATTCTCCGGCTTCCGTCGGCAAGTTTTGGCAGGGGCCAGGGTCGCAGGTGGTGGGGTCGTACCAGCCGAGGCGGATTTGGGTTGTTCCGAGGGGTAGTTCGTTTCGTTGCAGGATGAGGTCACCGGGCTGCCAGTGGGGGAACCAGAGGGATTGGGGAGCGGCCGTATCAAAGGCGTAGGCGTCGCCAATTTGCTGCCCGTTTTCGTCGAGGAAATGGATAAAAAGGCGGCGAGGAGCGGGGGGTACGGCCGTGACGCGCCAATAGGTGACAAGGTGGCAGGGTGATGGGGTGATGGGGTGACATGTTAAATCGTGGCCAAGAAAACGGAGTTCGTCGCCGAAAACGGTATTGGCCGGGAAGGTGGGGGTAAGGGGTGGCGTGGGGTGCAGGGCGTAGCGCGTGATGAGTGGGCCATTGGTGATGACAGCGTTCCAATCGGCCAGTTGGGTTTCCCAGTAGGGATCAAGGGAGAGGGCGGACGGCCGTACAATCTGCCCACTTTCCGGGATGAGGAGTGTCCCTTCCTGCGGGTTAAAATGGCTGATGGGCGTGTTGTCACCCTTGCGCAGCAGCATCATCGTCGGCACATCCATTGTCTCCGGCGACCACCCCGCCAAAGCCACCCCCTTGTCCCCCTGCTCATCCATCCATGCCGCTACTTCCGCAAACGCTATCTGCCACACAAAGGGCACATCCCCACCCGTCGGCCATACCTGGAACGTCAGATGGAGCGTGCGAATGGCGTAGAGTAAAAAGAACGTGAAGGTCAGGATTGTCAAACCCACTTTTCCCCTTTTTGTGGATAACCGGGGCAAAACTGTGGATAACTCACCCAAACTGTGAATAAAGATCGCCGGAAAGATTGACATAACGACCAGAGCATTGATGATGCGAATGTGGCTGGGGGCGTTGATGGTGACCAGACTGGGCAGCAAACTGATCAGTAACCAGAGCAAAATGAAGGCGTAACGGCCGTCCCGCCATCGCCACACACTCAATAACACACCACCGTAAAAAAGCAAGGCCAGCAGCGGCTCAAACACAGGCACACCGGGGACACCTTCCCGCCACAGCGGGTCGCCCACCACACCAAACATAGCTGCCAGCTTCAACCCATTGCCTAACACCGGCAATGGATTGCCCGCCACCAAATCATTGAGCGGCTGGCTCACTTCAGCCACACGAAATTCTGCGCCAGGGTGGGTTTGCAGGTAGTAAAACAGGGGAAAAGCGGTGAGGAGGAACACGGCCGTAAATCCCACCACCCCCCGCCACCGCAGCTTTAGCTCCTGCCGATGAACCAAAGCCAGATACCCTACAAACAACGTATAAAAAATGGGCACAGCCCGTGCCGCCAGGTAGGTGTAGAGGCTCAATCCGGCGAAAAAACCTGACAAGATGAACAGGTGAAGGGATGACAGGCTGAAGGAGTGAGGGCGTAACTTGGCACTTGACACTTGATCACCTGACACTTGATCACCTGACACCCGCCATGCCTGCCACCAAAAAATGGCCGACAACCCGGCAACCAGGGGCAGGGAGATGGCGCGGAGGGCAAGACGGCCGTAAAAAACCGGCCAAAACAATACCGCCAACAGTCCCGCTGCCAACAAGGCCACCGTCTCCCCAAACAGCCGCTTCGCCAGTGCATAGGTCACCGCCACGCCGAGCAGCCCGCAAAACGCCGCCACTAACCGCAGCGCCAATAAATTGTCGCCTAACAGCGAAAGAAAAATGGCCTCCAAGTAATGATAACCGGCTTCGTGGCCGTAAGCGGCCGTAAAGTAAACCGCATGGTTCCCCGCCAGAATGTCGCGGGCAATGAGCCAGTGGGCTACCTCGTCATGGGCTACGCCGGGCGGCGATTGGCCTGCGACGCCGATGATGCGCAGGGCAAAGGCGGCCAGGAGGATGAGGACGAGCAGTGGGCGGGGGTGATAGGTCACGATTGCCTTCACACCAACCGCAGCCGCCGGGCAATGGGCGTGGGCAGAATATCGGCCAGGATTTTGCGCTCCGCCGGGCCAACGACTCGCAGCAGCAGCAACCCGGCCGGATAGAGCAAAATGCCAAAGATGCCAACCAGCAGATGAATTTGCCCGCCCAGGTACATGACGAGGACGGTCACGGCCGTGATCACTCCCGGTTTCCACATAAATTGCCAGCTTACGCCCGGCATTCGCCGCCGCAAATAATAGGCAAACACCAACAACAGCACCACTTCAGACAGAATCGTCGTCACCCCCGCCGCCACATAGGTAAACAGGGGGATAAACATGAGATTGGTAATGATGTTAAACGACACCCCGGCCGTAAACGCCCGCGGCTGTTTGCCTTCCAATCCCAAACCAATCAGCACATAATTCGTCACACTGTTCATCCAACCAATGGGGATTGACCAAATTACCACCTGCAAAGCAATGGCCCCATGCGGCAAAAACTCCGGCCCACCGACAATACGCACCAGCGGCACGGCCAGATACCAGGTGACGGCCGCGACCGGTAAGGCCAGCAAATACATAATTTTGACGGCCATGCCATACATGCGCCGGGCTGAGTCCGGCGATTGCTGAATTTCGCGGGTGATGATGGGGAACAGCGCCAATGTAAAGAATGAGGGGATGATTTGCAGAGCATTGAACCATTTATACGCGCTGCTGTACCAGCCCGCCACTTCCTGGCCGTTGGGCAGCATGACGCGCAGCAGGTAGGTGTCAATGGAGATGAAAACCGTTTGCAGTAGGTGGATGAGCATGAGCGGAAAACCCAGGCGCAGCATCCGCCGCTGCAAGCCCCAATCCAGCCGCCAGGGGCCGGGCAGGTCATATTTACGCAGCGCCAGGATGACCAGAATGGTGAGCGTGAGGACGTTGGTGAGAATGGAAACGGCCGCCAGCCCCACAAAGCTATACCCCGCCAGTAGCACCATCACCCCAAACCCCACCTTCATAATGGTGGTAGCGGTAGTCATCGCCGCCGGGGTTTCGGCCTCTTCATGCACGTAAAACAGGCCGGTCACGCCCTTGCTCATCCCGGAGAAAACCATGCCCAGCATGATGAGGACGGTTGCCAGGATTTCAGCCGGGGTCAGGGGATTACTGTTGGGCAGGCTGTTGGTGACGGCGATGAGGGCGAAGACGGGCAGGGCGGCAAAAAAAGCCAGCCCAATGCGCAGCACAGTCGTATTGAGGAGATAGCTGGATGTTTTGCTGCGGTCATGGGAGACATCGCGGATGAAGAGCAGGTCGAGTCCATAGTTGGCAACGATGTCAAAGACGCCGGCTGTGACAATGGCCGTCTGGAAGCTGCCGGCCCCCGCCGGCCCAAGCGCCCGTAGATAAAACATAGCAAAGACAAAATCAATGAGCTTGTTGAACAGGTTCAGGGCCATGGGAGCCAGGCTATTTTTGGCGATGCTGTGGGTTTTAGAGAGATCGCCAGTGGGGTTATAGAAGAGTCGCCAGCCCCACACGGCCGTGCCAAACATCAGGATCACCACCGCCATCGCACTCGCCAGACCACCCAACTGGAAGGTGAGCGGGCTGTAGCGGAAGCGCACTTCCCATTCCCCCGGCTCGAGCTGCACCCCGCGAAAGTTGCCGTTTACCAACGTTATGTCTATCTGCTGCTCGGCATTCTCATCCGCCCCTGCCGGTTTGACAAACGCTTTCCAGCCGGGAAAGTAGCTGTCGTTGAGGATAAGCCAGGCGGGTTCGGTCACGGCCGTTTGCACCATAACCTCGATGTTACTGTTGGCGATGATGTCGGCAGATTGGGGACTAGAGACTGAGAGAGTAAGAGACTCTTCAGTCTCCCAGTCTCTCAATCTCCCAGTCTCCACAACCACAAATTGGCGCGGGTCGTATTGGGTGGTCAGGGCAGCGAGGGGGTCGGGGACAACGGCCATTTGCGTGCGCGGCAATGTGTAGGCGCGGGGTGCGACGCCCAGGTTTTCATACACCCGCAGTCCCTCCCCCTCCCAGGCCAGTTGATAGTTGGGCAGGTCAATCGTCTCGGCCGTGATCACGTATTTCACGCCCAACACACCCAGCAGCGGCGAATTGAGCGATTCCCAATTGACAATGGGCTGCACCCGGTTGAACGGCAGTTCGCCCTGCGGTTCTATCGCTGCCATGTAGTCGGTGTACTGCTTGGGGATGATGGAATCGTAGCCCCGCACATCAGGCAGATCAAAGAGCCAGCCGGAATTGGCATTAAACGGCTTGTCGCCATGTGGGGCAAAGCTGGTCAGCCGCCACAAACCTGGCTGCGCCTGGAGCCATTGCACCAATTCCGGTTTGTAGGCCAGCAGTGCGGGATCATTGGCCGCGTGAAAGCCCCGGTTGGCTGCCCAAATGTCGAGCAGGATCAGCCCGGCGGCCATAAACAACCACAACGGCCGTCGGCCCCCCCACCGGCCCGCAAAAATGGGACACCGGCTGACACGCAGCGTCGCCCCCACTCCGACCAACATCAAGCCGAACAGAAAAAGTTGCCGGTATTCGTAGCTGTAGAAGGTTTGCGCATCGGGAAAGGCATACGCCGCCAGCGCCAGCCTTAAAAACACCTGCTCTACCAGCGACGCAATTTGCCCATAAACTATTTTGGAGACGAACAGGCCGATCAACACGGCCGTGCCGCCCCAAAACGCCAGCCCCGCCAGCCCGGTGATGATGGACGGTGTGCCCCAGAGGACAAACGGCCGTAGCCACCACACCACGCTGTTATCACTTGCCCAGAGATTAGGAGATTGGGAGACTAGAGATTGTTTGTGTGTGCGCCATTCTGCAATTGTCTGCCATTTTCGAGTGGCCGCCAGATAATCCACACCAAACCCGGCTAACACTGCCACCGCCAGCGAAAACGGGAATACCCACCGAAACGGCGTATGCAACTGATTCACGAACGGCAGCCCATAATACAACAACGCATACAACGGCGTACCTAAAACAAAAGCCAGCGAAAAGATAGCTAACAATAGATAAAAACCTGTTAACCAGCGACGACCGCTGACTGCTGACTGCTCACTGCTCACTGATTTCCGCAACCCACCATAAATGCCCAAAATTGCCAGGGACAGCGGCAAAATGCCCAGATAAATGCCCCCTTCCACATAATTTTTTGTACCCCATTCCGTTGTGGCGATGGGCTGGCCGAAATAGTTTTGGGTAATACGAACGGTCTGCCCACTAAACACATCCACCACTTCCTGATGGGTCGGATTACCAAAAAAGTTAGGCAGCGCCAACGTCAATACCTGCCGGGCGGGAAAAGCATACCCGCGCACCTCGTCCAGGCTGGCGGACGCCTCCCGGAAGTTGGCCTGCCCCAGTTCATACAGCGGGATCAGCTGCACGGCCCCCAACATCAGCCCCAGCAGCACCATGCCGAGGAGGGAGAGGCACGGCCGTAGGAGTGCCATGTACCAGGTGTCATGTGTCACCTCTGCCCCACCTGAAACTTGATACCTGACACTTGACACCTGATACCTGATACCTGACACCATCTGCCACAACGCATACACCGCCATCACCAGCAGCGTATAAATGGTAAACTCGATATGCCCGGCCAGGATTTGTGTGCCCAGCGCCGCCGCACCCAGCATAAGCCACAGCCAGGTGGCGCGCGTGCGGCGGACGGAGCTGGTTATCACCTTGTCAATACAGGCCAGCAGCAGCGGCAGCCACACCACCGCGCCGCTGATCATGGGGAAAACGACCGCGCTGACCACCAGATACCCACCCCCCTGGTAAACCAGCCCGGCAATGGCTGCTGAACTACGCCGCATACCGAGGGTACGGCCGTAGACATACATCAGCACCCCCGCCAGCCATATCTGGCTCACTGCGTACCAGCCATACGCTTTGCTCAACGGCAGCAGCAGGAACAGGATACTAAACGGGTAATACGCCCCATGCTGCCCCGCCGCCAGAAAGGGGACGCCGCCAAACAGGTACGGATTCCACAACAATTGCGTGGGCGAACTGATATGTTCGCGGATGAACTGTTTCCAGGCGTAGTTTTGGATGATGAGGTCGGTGATGAGGGGGTTGTGAGGGGGAGGGGTCACGGCCGTGTTCGCCGTCCAGGGCGCCCACTGCCACAAATTATCCACCGGCAGCATCGTCTGGCTGCCCACCGTCACATCCCAAAACAGTAGCAGCGGCAAAACCAAAAAACCCAGAATTATGAGAAGATCAAGCCGGTATGATTTGAGAAAATTCATACAAGAGAAGAAGACCCTAAGGGTTTCAGAAAACCCTTAGGGTCTGAATAAGTACCATGTGCGATTCTATCAAAAACAAAAAGGAGAAAAAGCGCCAAAGCAAGCGTAAAGCTGCCGAAACAGGCTTTTATAGCCGCCGATTTGCCAACGTCTCAAACAAATCCTCTAGCGATCCCACCTGTTTTTCCCGTGATGTTAAACTGGAAACCCGCACCGTCAGCCGTTCCGCCTCCGGCAATTCATGGAGACGCTGCCGTTCCAGCGCCGGGTAGAAGTATTGGATGGAGGGTTGCAGGCGTACCAGGCAGCGTTCGGCGAGTTTGTGGCTACGGTCTACGGCCGTGATAATCACAAAATCCCCCGAATCCGTATGCCCAATAAAATCTTCGCCCGCCCCACTTTCCTGCACCGCATTCGAGATCATCAACGTCACCGCACGCGAGACATCATCAGCGGCCACAAAACCAAACTTATCCCGGAACCGGCTCAGCCCATGAATGCCCGCCAGCACAATCCCCCACTCCGGCTGCTTCAACATCTGCTCCAACCGTTCCCGCACCAGCATACCTTCCGGCAATCCCGTCACCGGATTTTGCAGCGTACTCAGATGCGCCCGCCGCAGCGCATTACGCACCCGCAGCCGCAGTTCCTGAATGTCAAATGGTTTGGTAATGTAGTCCACCGCCCCCAATTCCAGACCGGCTAACTTATCATCCCGATCTCGTTTTTCAGTGAGGAAAATAACCGGCAAATTTTGGGTACGCCGGGTACGGCGCAGCCGACGGCACACTTCATACCCATCAATATCCGGCAGGCGTATGTCCAAAACGGCTACATCTGGAATCTCGTGGCTGATCGCTTCTACAGCATCCTCACCGCGTGAGGCTGTTTCCACCTCATAGCCCTGCACACGGAAATAAGCGCTCAGCATTTCCGACAAATCCAGGTCGTCTTCAACAATGAAAATTTTGTGTCCTTTCTTTTCGTCAGTCACGTGCTTTGTCCCTTCAAAAGCCCGCTAGAAGCCAGGTGTCTTAAAGAAACCCGGCTCCTTACTCTTACTTGATTGGGTCTTTATCAATTCTAAAAACGCAGGCTTCGTGTCCCATAGCTTTACAGGCTACCTGGTCTACCCGAAATTCCAATCCCCCACTAACCCAGCGCAATGTTTCCTGCAAAATACCGACGGCAATATAACATACCGGACGGTCACTTGTCTGCTGCCAACATTCAGAACAGCGTTCGATAGTATACAAAAAATGGTCGTCCATTTCTTCAACGTGGCTGGTTTGATCACTGAATTGGGTGAAAATGCGGGCAACGGCCGGGACGCCAATTTTCAGTTTGGTCTTGAGGGGCAATACTTTGAAGGCCAGATCACTAACACCGGCTAATGCGCCAAACTGGCGTAACCCCCGCGAAAAGATAGCCCGCCCACCACGCAAAGCCAGCCCCCGCCCACCACGCGGCCCATAGATTTCACGCAGCGATTTGTTGAGATTGCTGATATGGGCAAAATCAAACTCCCGCTCCAGATTATCTGGCGGCAAATCCTGCATATAATCACGTAAATCTATGAGATTGAGCAAGGCATTCAGACCATTTCTACCCATGACTTCTTCCATAGAAATGAGAAGGATACGGCCCATTTTGTTGGGGTAATAGTAACCACTAGGGGGTACCAGGTCTTTCACAAAAACACTCCAACGGCGCCTAGCTGTGAATGGTATGTTTGAAGAAATGCATTGTATTGTGAATCGCCACGCTGCTTTTCCTTATGTGCAGGCAGGTGGCAAAGATGTTACAAGTATAACAAGCTATTTGGCATGGGCAAAACGGCGTGTTAATCTAACACGTGATGCGTGATCTGGTTTCATGTCACGCATCACGGAGAAGATGATGGCAAAGGCACAAATGTTATTTCCGGCCGATTTTAAGTGGGGGACGGCCACGGCCGCATACCAGGTGGAAGGGAATAATACCAATAGTGATTGGTGGCTGTGGGAGCAAGGCAACGGCGAACGGCGTGGCGGCCACGCAGCGGCTTCGGGCGAACCCGAAGCAGCTCCAGGCCATATCCGGCAAAACCACCGCTCTGGTATAGCCTGCAACTGGTGGGCTGACGCCGAAAGTGACCTGGACGCTGCTGCCGACATGGGCACCAACGCCCATCGCCTGTCGCTGGAATGGAGCCGCATCGAGCCGGAGCCAAGTGTCTTTGACGAACATGCCCTGGATCGCTACCGCCAGATTCTCCTGGCGATGCACAACCGGGGTATCGAACCGATGGTGACACTGCATCACTTCAGCAACCCGCTGTGGCTGGTAGAAAAAGGGGACTTTAATCGCCAGATTGTGGTGGAGTATTTCCAGCGTTATGTAAATAAGGTGACAGATGTGTTGGGCGACCTGGTCCCCAAATGGATCACCATTAACGAGCCGATGGTGTATGTGTTTGCCCGCTACCTGGGTGGCGTTTTCCCCGCGCCACAGCAAATGGGCTTGCGCGCCGGGTTGGAAGCGGCCCGGCATATGTTGATGTGTCATGCGGCCGCCTATGAAGCGATCAAATCAAAGTACCCGGAAGTGGAAGTGGGTTATGCCAAAAATATCCCCATTCTGGAGCCAAAACCGGGCAGTTCTGTGGTGAGCAAGTGGTGGACACGATGGATGGATGGCTTGTTTAACGGCATGTGGCTGGACGCGGTACACAACGGCCGTATGCGCACCTTCCTCGGCTCCACCAAAATCAAAGGGCTGGCGGGCAGTTATGACTTCATCGGTGTCAATTATTACACCCGCTTTTACCTGCGCTTTCCACCGCCGAAAACCTTTTTTGAAACGGAATGGACACCAGAGGCGGTGGTCAGCGACGGCAATTACGGCGAGGTGTACCCGGCAGGTTTGTACCGGGCCATCCAGCGGGTGCTGAAATACAACAAACCGATTTATATTACGGAGAATGGGGTGCCAGATGCGGCAGATCGGTTACGGCCGTCGTTCATCCTCACCCACCTGCGCGAAATCTGGCGCGCCGTCAGCTTTTGTTACCCGGTGATGGGTTACTACCATTGGAGCCTGATAGACAACTTTGAATGGGATCGGGGCTGGACGCAGCGTTTTGGCCTGATTGAGCTGGAACCGGAAACTCAAGCTCGCCGCCTGCGGCGCAGCGGAGAACTATACACGGCCATTTGCCATCAGCGCGGCATCAACAGCGACATGGCCGAACAGTATGCGCCAGAGTTGATGACCACCATGTTTCCAGGCGAAACACCGGGATTGAAGGACAAAAATTAAGGGGATGCCGGGTTATTTTGCCGGTATCCCCTTATCTCTTTTACTGCCCATCTGTTGCTTCAATATATATTTTGTAACGAACCATGCCATCAGGACTACGGCCGTGCAGCACCCATACCGGCCGCGCTGTCTGTTCGTCGGCTAAGGGGGGAGAGGTGGCTATGCTGCTGTTGGGGGAGACGGCCGTGTTCGCATACACTGGCTCATAGTAATACACCAACTCCATCCGCTCCAGCACCATATTCTCGGCCATCGTCAGTGGGTCTTGAAAACGACTGTAGGGGATAATCTGTGGTTTGGTCGCCAACGGAAGATCGGATACATCCTCTGCTTGAGCAATATAGCTGTCAAAAGAGGTACCGCGCACGATGAGGACGGGCAACCCGGCTACCGTTTTATCCGGGCTGACGATGCCCGTTAACAAAATCTGTGGCTGATCTTTCAGGTACTCAAATTCACCAAACACACCCTCATGTTGGGCGATCAGGTAACGGATGTCGGTGGCATGGTCTACAAAAACGGCCGTCTCCAACCCCTCCATCGTCTCCAATTCAATGTGCCCCAGAAAGTTCTGCGTTGTCGCTTCGGGGTAAACGGCCGTATGCTCCGCCACTGCCAGCGCCAATCCCGGCCAATTCTCACTATCTTCCATGACGCCGCTCACCTGGAGGAAACGGCCGTGATATTCTGCCAACTCCGCCAACACATCCGGCACGGCCGTCAGCGGCAACCCACCGGCCATCAGGCCGCGTTCATCCAGCAGTTGCAGCGAAATCTGGATACGCTGGCTGCCATCCGCCTCTTCAAAAATGAGTGCGTCCACCGTGCCCGTCAGCGTCGCCGAATCACCCACCGCGTATTGCTCCGCCCAGGCTGCTTCCGGGCTGTTGGGAGATAGGTAGAAACCGCTGCTGCTGACCACCGTGCCGCTGCCACCGCTACCACCGCCACCGCCGGAAACGACCGTTTCCACGACCACCATATTCCCTATCGTCCCGGTTATGGGGAGTGGGGCTGGGGTTGGTATGTCCACTTCGCGTGTTACTTCGACGGCCGTTGTCGTCATCATGCTCACCCCACCCTCCGACATCGGCGCTTCCGAAGCAGGTGGGCGGGTGATGTTTTGCCAGACCAGGGCTGCCCCCGCTTCCGGAGTGGCTTCCATACACGTTTCAATCCGGTCACCATCATTCAATTTGTCGGGCGCATCCGGCACCTGATACCGGGCATTGTCGTCCGTCGTCAGCCAGTTGCCGTCTGCTTCCCGGTTAAACGTCCCTTTCAAGCAGGTGAAAGGGGCGTAGGAGCTATACGCCGGGCGACCTTCCTCCCAATCGGTGAGGCTGATTTCCCATTCATTGGGGTTAAGTACGGCCGTGACCGTTCCCCGCACAATCAATTCACCGGCCGTCATCTGCAATCCAGCCAACTCCTTCGTCTTTTCGCCTACCAGATGGTAAACGCCAGCGGTGGAGTTACCGTACAACATCGCCCGCACATCATCACCATCGGCCGCGACCAGCACATTCGGCCACCCCTTCACTTCCACTTCGTCTCCCACCTGGTAAACCGGCGGCGGCGGGCTAAAGCTCTCTACCGACGAGTTGGGGGCATTTCCGACTGTCTCCATCATAAACGAAGGCAACTCTCCGGCCTGGTAGGTTTCATATGCTTCTTGAGCCGGGAGGATCGACACTGTTTCCCCCGGCGTAAAGCTGGCATGGGCAAAATTGCCAAATAGCACGTTCCCATTTGACCCGACGTGTAGGCTGATAATCGGCCCACCCATAGAATTGGCTAACGGATAACCGGGCATTGGCTCCGGCAAAATGGAGATGGCGCGCATCCCATTTTGCCCGGAATCACTTCCTTCCACCACCTGATACTGTTCCGGCAGCAGGTTACGAGCGGCCAGAAATTCGATGGCAATATCAGCCGCTTCCGCAAACGGCAATGGCTCTGTCTCGGTACTCTCCAGACCATAGGCTGCATCATGATTCGCCAGGTAGTAGACCGAGTAGGCGCCATACGCCTGAAATAGCAGGGATTCATTGTTGCTGCCAAAAACCTGAATATGCCCCGGCTGGCGCGGGTCGGTGAAGGCTTGGGGATCGGGAAGGCCAAAGTCGGCCGCCCAGGCCACCGCTTCCTCCGCGGTAATGGGCAGCGGTTCGAATGTAATCTGGTAGAGTGGCAGTTCGGCGGGGGCGTCGGGGAAGGGGTTCGCAGCTGTGGTATCGCGCTCCGTTACCGAAATGGCGTCACCGCTGAGAACGGGTTCGGCCTCAGGGTTGGCCCATGCCTGCCACAATTTGGGTGCGCCCCACACCACCAGGGCGATGAGGCCGACAACGGCCGTGACCCCCACCACTCTTGGCACAAATCGCAGCACCAACCAGTCCCCCCACGAACGGGGCGACTTAGTTTGCCGCGCTTCTGCCTGCAAACGAGACGACAATTCCTGCACAAATTGCGGGCGTGGCTCCACCTGCTCTGCCTGCTGCCGCAGGTTATCCACCACCTGCTGCGTAGCCGCGTCCGGCGCTTCATACTGTTGCGGATCATCCAGATAATCATTCAGTTGCTCGGCGACTTTTTTGTTCATGCTATCCTCTCTATTGTCATTCCGAACGTAGTCTTCGGAGTGAGGAATCTCTGATGACTAGCCTATAGAGATTCCTCGGAAGACCTCGGAATGACATTCACAACCTTATCACAAACACCTTTCCTTCAATTCGGCAATGGCGCGGGAGACGAGCATTTTGACGGCCGCTTCGCTTTTGCGCATGGCGGCGGCGGTTTCGGCCACGCTCAGCCCACCCCAAAAGCGCAGATAAATGGCTTCGCGCCGGTCGGGGCGGCAACTGCCCAACGTCTGCTGAATGCACTCCCACACACCCCGGTGATATACCTGTTGTTCCAGCGGCAGGATGTCGGGGTCGGGCAGGGACACGGCCGTGTCCAACCCCTCTTCCGGCCGCCGGTACCGCCCGCGGTGGAAATCGGCACATTTACGCCGGGCAATGCCAAACAACCACGCCGGAAAAGAGCCACGGCCGTTATACCGGGGCAGCGCCGCCCAGGCCGCCAGGAAAATTTGGGAGGTCAGTTCTTCGGCTTCGGTGGGGCAGTTCGTCTGGGCAAAACAGTAACGGTACACGGCCGTGACATGCCGCCGATACAACAGATCAAACGCCTGCGCATCCGTCCGTGCCGCCCGCGCCAGTTGCCCGTCGTTATAATTTTGTATCTGTTCAACAATCATCAAACCTCCAGATGTAGAACGTTCCACCCTATTTGTCGCCCTACTCGCGGAAAGGTAACATCTGCCCAAGATTTATCCACAGATTCCACAGATGACACAGATTATCCTTATCTGTGAAATCTGTGGATCACCTTTCAGGAGAACTCACATGAACAATCAATGGCAAGACAACACGGCCGTGCGCTCTGGCATTGACCTTTTTACCGCCTGGGTAGACGCGCAGCTGGCGTACAAAAATTTACCAGGGCTGGCAGCGGGTGTGGTGGTGGGCAGGGAACTGGTCTGGGCGCAGGGGTTTGGGTATGCCGATGTGGCCCGGCAAATCCCGGCCACGCCAGAGACTATCTACCGCATTGCCAGCATCACCAAATTGTTCACGGCCGTAGCCATCATGCAACTACGTGACGCGGGCAAACTACAACTGGATGATCCCGTAGCCAGCCATCTACCCTGGTTCAACATGCAAAACGCCTATGCCGACGCGCCGCCCATCACCATTCGCCATCTGCTGACGCACACCGCCGGGCTGCCCCGCGAAGCGCAATTCCCTTATTGGACAGATGGGCAGTTCCCCACCTTGAGCCAGATTCAAAAGAGTGTGGGGGAACAAACAACGGCCGTGCCCACCGAAACCCGCTTCAAATACTCTAACCTGGGCCTTTCGCTGGCGGGCGCGATTGTGGCGCAGGTTTCCGAACAGCCTTATGAGGCGTATATGCAAGAGCATATTTTACGGCCGTTGGGCATGAACAGTACCTTTGTGGAAACGCTCGATCCACACCATGAACGGCTGGCGGTGGGCTACGGCCGTCGCCTGCCAGGCCGGCTGGAGCGTGACATTATGCCCTTCACCGATTGCCAGGGCATCACCCCCGCCGCCAACATGGCCACCACCGTCGCCGACCTGGCCCGTTTTGCCATCTTCCACCTGGGTGATGGTCTGGCCGGTGAACACCGCCTGCTGCGCCAGAGTACCCTGCGCGAGATGCAGCGCGTCCACTGGCTATTCCCGGACTGGCAAGCGGGCTGGGGGCTGGGTTTCAGCATCGCCCGCCAGAACAACAAGACCTATATCGGGCATGGCGGCGCGGTGCTGGGCTACCGCACCCAATTGCGCCTGTGCCCGGCAGACAACACGGCCGTGATCGTCCTGACCAATGCCGACGATGGCGACCCGCTGACTTATGTAGAAAAGTTGTATCAATGGGTGGTGCCGCCGCTGCTGGCGGCGATACGGCCGTCGCCCGCACCCGCCCCACCCGACCCCGCCTGGCAGCAGTACGTGGGCAAATACCGGGATGCCTGGGGGGATATGCAAATTCTGCTGCATAAGGGGGTGTTGACGGCCGTTGACCCCACGCCTGCTGGCAACCCTCCGCTTCATCCCCATCGCCGCCCACACCTTCCGCATGGAGTCGGAAAACGGCTTCCTTTCCCCGGATGAACTGGCGATATTTGAGGTGGATGGGGATGGGGACGGCCGTGTCACCCGCCTCCGCCTGGGTAACACCTTCATGAAACGGGTAGAGGGGTGGTAAGGGAGAGGTGTCTGGCGCTTCCAAGAGAGACCCTGTATTCCATCAGGTGGCAAGTTGCATGTGGCAGGTGGTAAGTTGCTCTGGCAAAAATCACCTGCAACCTGCAACTTGATACCTTTCCAGGAGTTTTATGAAACAGTCAATTGTTCATGTGGCGTTGGTGGTGCGGGAGTATGATGAGGCAATTGCGTTTTATTGCCAGAAGCTGCATTTCACGCTGGTGGAGGACACCTACCAGCCCGAACAGGACAAACGCTGGGTGGTGGTGGCGCCGCCTGGTTCCAGCGGCACAAACCTACTGTTAGCCCGTGCCACAACGCCGGAGCAAACGGCCGTGATCGGCCAACAAACAGGCGGTAGAGTCTTCCTCTTTTTGCAAACCGATGACTTTTGGCGCGATTACCACGAGATGCTGGCGGCCGGTATCCACTTTGCCCGCTCCCCCAAAAGTGAGCCATATGGGACGGTGGCCGTATTCGCGGATTTGTATGGCAATCTGTGGGATCTCATTGGGCCAAACTTGCCAAAAGCAAATGAATAGTCCTTGACAGGGACATTTGCTCTCTTGTAGAATGTGACCGGGCAGTCATATGACTGCCCGGTCACATTTATTATGGCACATATTATCTATGCCCAAAGAAACCTTTTTTAACTTGCCGGAAGAAAAAAGGCAGCATTTTCTGGAAATTGCCATTGCGGAGTTTGCCGCCAATGATTATGCCAACGCCTCCATCTCCCACATTGTAGCCCAAGCCGGTATTGCCAAAGGTAGCTTTTATCAATACTTCGCAGACAAAGGAGAGCTATACCAATATTTGCTGGATTTGGGAGCACAACAAAAGGCGCAGTTTCTGGCTACTCCACCACCAGAAGCGGCGATGGATATTTTTGCCTATCTGGCCTGGCTGGCACAGGCGGGTATCCAGTTTGAACAGGCACACCCCCAACTCAGCCAGATAGGTTACCGGGCGATTAGAAGCCACACCATGCCTCCGGAATTTTTGCAGCAGGCCAGGGCCGGGGCACACACATTTTTTATGCAGTTGGTAGCGCAGGGTAAAGCTCAGGGCAATATCGCGCCCACCATAGATGAAGGGCTAGCGGCATTTTTCTTCCATACCATTTTCACTGAGTTGGGGGCTTATCTGTTGAATCGTTTGGCTGAAGAAGGGGCAGATGGAGGTTCCGACGGCCGTTCCGCCGACCGTCCCCTCTTCGATTCTCTTACAGCTAACACTCTCTTTAACCAGGCCATCCACATTCTACAATTTGGCATGAGTGCGCCAGAGACGCCTCAGCCCTGAAAGGAAACCCATGAAAATCCTCATTCTCACCATTGGTTCACGCGGTGATGTACAGCCGTATGTAGCGTTAGGCAAAGGGCTACAAGCCGCGGGGCATGATGCCACCATCTGCACCGGCGCTCTGTTTCAAGAAATGGTCACCGCCCATCAACTGCCCTTCCTGCCCATGGATGACGAGATGATCCGCCTGACAGAAACACCGGAAGGCAAAGCGATGATCGAAGGCGGTGGCTCAGCTTTCAAAGCAGTCAGCCTGGTCAAGCCAATGATTGCCCGTATGGTGCAAGACGCCTGGACTGCTGCCCAAACCGTTACCCCCGACGCCATCTTGTACCATCCTAAAACACTCGGCGGCTACCACATTGGCGAAAAATTGGGCAAACCCATCATCCTGACGCAGGCCTAAAAAAAGCCCGCTGCAATGCAGCGCCTTTCCGTTACCCATCACCAGCTTTTCATTAGGCGGCTGGTTTAATCGGCTGACATATAAAATGGTGCCCATGATCTCCGCGCCGTATGGCGATGTGATTGGCGCGTTCCGGCAAGAACTTGAGCTGCCCAAACGAGGGCGGTTTTTGAACGAGACACGGCTGCCCAACGGCCGTCCCACCCCCACCCTCTATGGTATCAGCCACCACCTCATCCCCCGCCCGGCCGATTGGCCGCCTGAGGTGCAGGCCAGCGGCTACTGGTTCCTGGAACAGTCAGGAAATTGGCAACCGCCTGATGACCTGACCGCCTTTTTGCAAGCCGGGCCGCCGCCTGTGTATATCGGCTTCGGCAGCATGGCCGGGAAACATCCCGATAAACTGGCGGCTATTGCCGTGGCCGCACTGCAAAAAAACGGCCTACGGGGCATATTGGCCACGGGATGGGGTGGTTTACAGCCCGGCGATTTGCCGGAGACTATCTTCCAGCTAAAAGAATCGCCACACGACTGGCTCTTTCCACAAATGGCGGCAGTGGTGCATCATGGCGGGGCAGGCACCACCGCTGCCGGACTGCGGGCTGGTAGACCGACTCTCATTTGTCCTTTTCTGGGTGATCAGCCGTTTTGGGGGGAGCAGGTACACCGTTTGGGTGTGGGGGCAAAGCCCATCCCGCAGAAGAAATTGACGGCTGACAATTTAGCCGCGGCACTCACTACCCTGGTCAGTGACCAGATGATGCAGCAACAGGCGGCTGCTCTTGGTCAAAAACTACGCGCCGAGGATGGGATTGGCACGGCCGTACAGTTCATCGAAAAGGTAGCCCAAGTTTAGAGGTCTAGCAGCGTCCCCAGCCCCATTTGGGTGGCATTTTCCAGGGCCATACGCCCGGCGAGGGCATCTTGCACGGCCGTACCCACCGATTTGAACAGCGTGATTTGTTTGGGGTGAGTACGGCCGTTTTTCATGCCGGCTATGATTTCCCCCAACTCTGCGTGAATGTGCGCCGCTGTGATCAGCCCTTGTTGGATAGGGAGGATCAGGTCGCCTGTTTCCGCCAGTACCGCTTCACGCGAATCCACCACCACCAACGCCCGCTGCACGGTCTTGGCGTCAATTTCCTGGACGGTGGGCTGGTACGAGCCGATGGCATTGATGTGTACGCCTGGTTTCAGGTCACGGCCGTCAAAGACCGGTGTACTTGAAGTGGTGGCCGTGCAAATAATGTCGGCGTCGCGCACGGCCGTAGCGGCATCCATTACAGCCTGTACATTGGGGGGAATTGACCCCACACCGGCCATTTCGGCCACAAAGGCCGCTGCCTGCGCCTGGTCGGGGCTGTAAACGCGCACTTCGGTTACGGCCCGCACCGTGCAAACCGCTTCCAGTTGGGTGCGTGCCTGTACGCCACTGCCCAAAATGGCAACGACATGGGCATCAGGCCGGGCCAGCACATCCGTGGCGGCTCCAGAACCGGCCCCGGTGCGAATGGCGGTGAGGGTGCTGCCTTCCAGAAGGGCCGACGGCCGTCCCGTTTCCGCGTCAATCACCAATACCAGCCCATTGATCACCCGCTCCCCCCACGCCACGTTTTGCGGAAAGATAGAAACCACTTTCACTGCCAGTGCCCCATCCTGCGGCAAATAAGCAGGCATGACCAGCATTGTGCCATTATGAGGCGCAATATCCAGATGCGCCCGCAACGGAGCCACGGCTAACCCGGCCGACAATTGAGCATAAGCGGACTTCATCCCGGCAATGGCCACCACCATAGGGAGGGCTTGTTTCACTTCAACGGCCGTCAAAATACGGAGTTTCATAGGGTTAATGCGACGTCAGGAGATGCGTTTAATGGATGCCGAGATAGAGGTTTTGCACTTCGGCGTTATTTTGCAGGGCAACGGCCGTGTCATTCAGCCGAATCTCACCCGTTTGCAGCACATAACCCCGGTGGGCCACTTGCAGCGCCTTGTGCGCATTTTGCTCCACCAGCAAAATGGTCGTCCCGGCCTCGTTAATTTCCGTGATGGTGGCAAAAATCAGGTCTACCAGCACCGGGGCCAGACCCATGGACGGCTCATCCATCAGCAGCAGGCGTGGGCGAGACATCATCGCCCGGCCAATAGCCAGCATTTGCTGTTCGCCGCCGCTCAATGTGCCGGCCACCTGTGTTCGCCGTTCGGCCAGGCGGGGGAACAGTTGATACACATGCTCCAAATCCTGGCCGATATTTGCTTTGTCGTTGCGGATATAGGCGCCCATTTCCAGGTTTTCACGCACAGACAGTTTGGAGAAGATGCCTCGCCCTTCGGGTACCATAGCCACCCCCTGGCTGACCAATTGGTGGGCGGGATAATGGCTCAAATCTTCACCATCAAGTTGGATATTGCCGCTGCGCGGCCGTAACAGGCCACAGATATTGCGCAGGGTTGTGGTTTTGCCCGCCCCATTACCACCAATCAAAGTGACAATTTCTCCTTTTTCCACCGTCAGGGATACCCCTTTCAGGGCGTGGATGTTGCCGTAATAAGAGTGTATGTCATTAACTTCCAGGAGCGCCATCTTATGCCTCCGCCTTTTTGCTGTAATCTTCCAGAGCGCTGCTGCCCAAATAGGCTTCAATTACACGTGGGTTTTTCTGAATTTCAATGGGCAGCCCTTCGGCTATTTTCTTACCAAAGTCCATAACGATGATACGTTCGGAGATGCCCATGACCACCCGCATATCATGTTCGATGAGCATGATGGTAATGCCCAATTCATCGCGCAGTCTTTGAATAAATTCGGTGGTTTGGGCCGTTTCTTTAGGATTCATGCCGGCGGTAGGCTCATCCAGCAACAGCAGTTTGGGTTGACTGGCAAGGGCGCGGCCAATTTCCAGGCGGCGTTGGTCGCCGTAGGGCAGGTTTTTAGCCAGCAGGTCGCCTTTTCCTCGCAGCCCCACAAAGCGGAGGATACGGGTGGCTTCTTCGGCGGCGGTGGCTTCGTCTTGTTTAGTATGGGGAGTACCAAAAATGGCCCCCAACCAGCGGGATTTGAGATGGCGTTCCTGGCCGACCAGCAAGTTTTCGATGACGGTCATGTTGTTGAAGAGGCGGATGTTTTGGAAGGTGCGGGCAATGCCCATGCGGGCGATCTGGACGGAGCTACGGCCGTTGAGCCGTTTGCCATCAAAAATCAATTCACCATCATCAATCTGGTAAAAGCCGGTAATCAGGTTAAAAAAGGTCGTTTTGCCCGCGCCGTTGGGGCCAATGATACTGACAATGGAGCCGGCCTCAATGTGGAAGTCCAACGCATCCACCGCCACCAGACCACCAAAGCGTTTGGTCATTTTTTCGGCTACCAGAATGTCGTTACTCATAACTCAATCCTTTCTTGTTCGTGATCCGTTATCGAGAGGCCATCAGTCCATTTTGGGGGGTACGGCCGTCTGGTGATGACTGATTACTTCTGAATGAGGCACACCTAAATCGGCCGTCGCGTCTATGGCGTCTTGCAGTTCGCGGCGGCGCACGGCCGAAGGCCATAACCCTTCAGGCCGCCGCAGCATGACCACAATGAGCAATGCTCCATAAATGAGCAGGCGGTATTCCTGAAATTCGCGCAGCAGTTCCGGCGCACCTTTGAGCAAAAATGCGCCTAACACAATACCGGGGATGCTGCCCATGCCACCAATAATGATGATGCTTAATACTTCAATTGACACAAATAGATTAAAACTTCCAGGAAAGACGGTGCCTAATTTAGCAGCAAAAATGGCCCCGGCTACACCACCGGCGGCAGCGCTGAGGGTAAAGGCCAGCAGCTTGGTGAGGATGGTATCAATACCCATGGCGGCGGCGACATCTTCGTCTTCGCGCAGCGCCATCCACTGCCGGCCGGTACGAGAATTATTCAATCGCATAGAGACGAACAACATGGCAAGGCAGGCCACTAAAATAATGTAGTAGATTTGTTCCGGGGTGGAAAACTCAAAACCAAAAAGGCTGGGGTTCTGGATATCTAAAACACCCTGTGGGCCGCCAATTCGACCGGCCAGCCAGTCTGATACGGCCAGCGCGCCGATGATTTGGCCAAAGCCCAGCGTGGCAATAGCCAGATAGTCGCCGCGCATACGCAGTACGGGCAAAGCCAGCATAAACCCGGTAAACATGGCCGCTATTAGAGAGATGGGAATGACCACCCAGAAAGGAACGGGGCCAATGCCATATTCACCTGTGGAAGTGAGGACGGCCGCTATATATGCACCAACGGCATAGTTTGTT
>CAYXUZ010000016.1:53751-59015 GCA_964467705.1 uncultured Ardenticatenaceae bacterium
ATCGAGCAGCCCTGCCAACCCTACCGCAATGTTCAGACCCAATCCCATCAGAATGTACAGGCCCACAGTATCCAAAACATCGCTCAAAAAAGTACCTATGAGCCAGGGCAGAATGAGCAAAATAATGCCGCCAATTGTGACGCCGCCGGCACGCACCTGTTTTGGGCGAGGGGAGGCAAAAAGTTGCCAGCGCGCACGTATTTGGGTGCCTCGGCGTTGCCAGAACAGGGTGAATCCAAAAGTGATGAGGAAGATAGCAACGGCCGTGTACCACTTCATCACCCCGCTCTGGAAAAAGAGGCGCACAAAGTCATTGCCCAACCGTTCCCGTAGAATAACGACGAATAACTCACTCATCAGGGCAATACCCAATGTCCACACCAGCCCCATCACCAGCGCCTGCCGCCAGCGAGGGGGCAGCAACATGAGGGCCGAACCGGCTGTCCCGGCCAGCATCATAACCACCAGCAAAATCAGGCCACCCACCAGGATATTTTCCTGTCCAAAGGTGAGTATGCTCACCAGATCGGGGGAGACGTTCACAAACATATCGCGGATATTTGTGTTTTCGGCCAGGATAATTAACACAAACAGGGGCAGGGTGGTCAAGAATCCAATAGCCGCCCCAAAACCGAGAATCTTGCCACTCGCTTCGTCGGTCATCTTGCGGGCTGTGTAATAAGCCATGCCTAGCGGCGGAGAAATCAGCAGCACCTGTCCCAGGGTGAGTATATCGGCAATGAGTTCACGTTCACTAAATGTGGTGATCATGCCAATAACGGCCGTGTAAAGCACGATCACACCCGCCAGCAAGCCATATTTGAGCAAGGTACGGCCGTTAACCACATTCATTTCCTCTTTTTTCATTATTGCCATTGGGGCCATTCTGCACCTGCCTTATGCTTTCTTCTCACTGAGCCGTTCGCCCAAAATACCCTGTGGTCGGAAAATGAGTACCAATACCAGCATCGTAAACGCAATGGCATCTTTCAGTTGGTTCGCACCATCAATGCCCAGCCCTTCCAATACCAGGTTTGGCCCGATGGATTCGATCACCCCCAAAAACAAGCCACCCAACATCGCGCCGGGCACACTGCCAATACCGCCAAGCACAGCCGCTGTAAATGCCTTGATACCGGGGATAAAGCCCATAAAAAAGTTGACGCCCTGTGGCCGGTACAACCCGTTGATCACCCCGGCCGCTCCCGCCAATGCCCCCCCAATCATAAAAGTGAAAACAATTACTCTGTTGATGTCAATGCCCATCAGCGCAGCCACTTCTTTGTCCTCTGATACCGCCCGCATAGACTTGCCCATCTTGGTGCGGTCAACCAACCAATAGAGGCAAGACATCAGGACAATAGCAGCAAAAAAGACTACCAACTGCACCGTCGGTATCGTAATATTTCCTAAAGTGATACTGCCACTTAATGCCTCTACAGGGGGGTAAGCCTGAAAGCTGGAGCCATAAAAACCACGGAAAGTGTATTGCAAAAAGAAGGAAGCGCCAATGGCCGTAATAAGAGGAACCAGACGCGGCGCACCACGCAACGGCCGATACGCAATTCGTTCCAACAATACCGCCACTGACATGGAAACGGCCGCCGCAACCGCCATGAGGATGATAATTGCCAACAGAGGATAGCTGTTCAAAAAACCAATATCATTAAACTTATCGGCCACAAAAACAGTTGTAAATGCTCCCGCCATAAACACTTCCCCATGCGCGAAATTAATCATCAGCAAAATGCCATAGACCAGGGTATAGCCCAACGCAATCAAGGCGTAAATACTGCCCTGCGCCAGCCCAGAAATACTCAAACTAATCCAGGTACTTAGAGTATATTTGTCGGAAGTGAGTGTATTAAAAGCGCCAATAACAATGAGTAAAATGATAACAATGCGCAGCCCCCATAGGAACAAATCTACCCATGAAATCCCTTCCAGCCATCGCTGCAAATTTGTCCGCATACAATCACCTCTTCCTTCCCTTCCGCAAGACTAAAGTACCAACCATACCCCCCACATGCTGATGTTGCAGAATGAGCCAGGGACATAAGCCCCTGGCTCATCACATCTTCTAGCCAATTATTGATTACCAGTCATGGAGACTAAGGCGTCCAGACCGCAGTGGGAGGCCAGTTGCCGCCGCTCACTTCCGCGTCGGTTAACTCGTAAATACCCAGAGCTTCACCGGTCGCGCAGTCACCGTTTTCGTTACAGGTCAGTGTACCTGTGACGCCAGCAAAACCGGCCGTTGCGGTAATAGCATCGCGTAATGCCTGGCGCGGAATTAACACAGTACCACCACCTTCGAGCGCTACTTCTTCAATAGCATCCAGCAAGATGTTGGTAGCGTCATAGGCATGGCCATGGAAACCACTGGGTGGCGGACCGCCAAACTTGGCATCCCATTTCGCCAGCAGTTCATCATATGCGCCACCTTCCACAAACGGGCCGGAGAGGTACATGCCTACGGCCGCCGGGCCGGTATTGGCCGGGAAACCTTCCACCAGTAAGCCATCAGCGCCAAAGAGGGTGGTGTTTTCTAAACCGGGGATTTCTTTGGATTGGGCAGCAATGAAGTTGCCTTCTGGCTCAAAGATGGGGAAGTAGAGGACTTCGGGAGAATCGGCAGCAACGCTGGTGAGGATGGGGCGCATGTCGGTATCGCCAACGTTCACCGCACCCTGGAAGGTGATAGTGCCGCCTAATTCCTGAAAACGCTCCGCAAACACACCCTGCAACCCATCGGCATAGGGGCTGCCGTCATGGATGGTAGCGGCCGTGCGAGCGCCCAATTCGTTATAGGCATATTCAGCCGCAACACGACCCTGGAACAGGTCATTGTGTGCGGTGCGGTAATAGCCGGGCTGCCAGGTGCCTTCTGGGTCTGTCAAGGCGGGGGCTGTGTTGGAGGGGGAGATCAAAACCAGGCCAGCCTCGCTGATGATAGGGAGGGCAGCCGTGGCGGAACTGGAGCAATTGGTGCCGATGATGCCTACAACCTGGGTGTCGGCGGCTACTTTCTGGGCAGCCGTTTGCCCGCCTTCGGCACTACATAGGGAATCTTCACCAATCAGTTCAATTTCGTGGCCCAAGAGTTCACCACCACGATCCTCAATAGCAATCTCAATAGCACCGCGCGAGTCCTCACCCAAGAAGGCGGTGGCGCCGGAGATAGTGAGCATGTAAGCAATACGAATTGGTTCACCTTCGGCAACTTCTACACAGCCGATGGCATCTTCACATTCAGGCGCGCCGCCGCCACAGGCGGACAGGGCCAGCGTAAAAAGCAAAGTAGCTAACAGTAACAATGCAAAACGTTTCATGGGGTTCTCCTCCTAGAGAGTTTGAAAAGTTGTTGTTGAATAAATGGGATACTTTCCTGCAAAACAAACAGTTCAGGTATTGATTGATCCGTTTCTACCATCACCTCCTTTGTTGTTTGAATCCAGGTTATAGTGTTTTCAAGATGAGGATTCTATTAAATTATTGTGGGTTGTCAACTTTGGACACGGCCGTGTCTCCACTTTTCTCCCCTTTTTCCGGGATCGCATCCTCAATCGTTTCTACAAATTCGCCCGTACTCATAAAAATAACGCGCTCCGCAATGTTCGTGCAGCGGTCGCCAATCCGCTCCAGATTATGCCCCACCCACAACAAATACATCGCCCGGCGGATATAGGCGCTGTCTTGCATGGCTAACACGCTTTCCTGGTACAGTTTGCGATATTGTTTGTCCAACTTGTCGTCTCGCTTCACCAGATCACGGGCTGCCACCGGATTGTTATTGACATAGGCATCAATACTCGTTTGCAGCATCTTGCGCGCCTGTTTCTCCATCTTGGGGAGTTTGTGCAGCGATTCAATTTCACTTTCTCCCTCCAGACGGGCTACCAACCGGGCAATACCGGCGGCATGATCCCCCATGCGTTCCAGTTCCACGGCAATGTGAATGGCGGCAATCACGGTACGCAAATCTCTGGCGGCCGGGGCCTGGGTTGCCAGGATAGTCAGACACTCTTCTTCGATGGTGTAGCGCAGACGGTTCACCTCATCATCACCAACAATAACCTGCTGGGCTAAGGGGATATTGCGCTGGTTAAGCGCCAACATGGCATCACCAATAGCCGTATCTACCAGGCTGGCCATGCGCAAGACATTGGTTTTAACATTGTTGAGTTCCTTGTCTAAAAGGGAACGGCTGGTTGAAAGGGTCATATACGTCTCCTTCTGAAGGGCCTTTCAAAGGTACCCTGCAGAAGCCAATTGTCAATGGTCAATAGTCAATTGTCAATTATGAGCTGACCATCTCCATGCCTTCGGCCAGATCACCCGCTTTTTGATCAAAAGCAGCGCGGATGGCTTCATAGTCGGCGGCAGGCAGTTTGGCCCGGCTTTGTTGCTTGAGGAAACCTTTGACTTTGGTGTAGTGCATGGCCGGAATGGTGGAGCCTTTCAAATCGAGATCGGTGATCCCTTTGGTGGTGAACACAATCAACGCGCCAATAGGCACTTCTTCTATCTGTGGCGCGTTTTTTTGCAGAAAATGGGCGATGGCGGCAATGCTGTTTTCGGCTTCCCTGGTGGGGTTGCCCAGACCTTCTTGCCCAAAGAAGCGGCGCAGCCCCATGCCGGTTTGCCGCCATTTGTCGTCCTGCACACTAATTTTGCCACCCTGGTATTTGGCCACGATGACGATGATACCAGAGGGCAGGAGCAACACATGGGGAGCGGGCAGGATGTAGTGGTAGATACGGCCGTCCCGTCCCACCTTCTCCAACGCCTCATCCAACACCTGGTCGGGGCGTGGCCGGCGCACATACCGCTGCGCAAAATAGATGCCCACCTGCGACAGCATCCAGCCCACCAACAGCGCCGCCAACTGCCAATAAAACACCGTTCGCGGGTCGCCCACAAAAATTAACACCATGCCGCCAATCAACGCGGCCATGCCCGCAAAACTGGCAACCTGGCCAATGGTACGGTAACGAGTAATTTTTTTGTCATCGCGGATGATAATCATGTGTTGTATTTCCCCACCACCAGACAGGCATTTTGCCCACCCAGGCCAAAGGAGTTGGAGAGGGCTACATTCACCTCGGCCGGGCGGGGCGTGTTGGGCACATAGTCCAGGTCACATTCCGGGTCTGGCGTTTCATAGTTCCAGGTGGGCGGGATGAGATTTTGGTGCAGGGTGCAAATGCTCATGATCGCTTCAATGGCCCCCGCGCCGCCCATCAGATGGCCTAACGCCGACT
>CAYXUZ010000017.1:0-19932 GCA_964467705.1 uncultured Ardenticatenaceae bacterium
TGGTTTGGTCGCCTTACAATTCTATCAAGCAGGAATTTTCAAATGACCTCTAAGCAGACACCTGTATGGCCCGTCAGGGTATTCAGAAACAACCGAGTTCATAAACTGGCTCATTTTTTGGGCGCTCTTCATGCTCCCTTTGAGTCTGATTCCAGCTGTAATTCCAGGAACAACAAACGATGCATCCCAAATAGTAGAAACATGGAACGCTCTTCTTCCAGACCAAAGAACAAGATCGCTTCATGAACTAAGTTGGGCTTCTGTTCGTGGGCAACGACCACAGGAATATGATGAATTTATTCTGTTAACAGCATTGGAACCAGTAGATAATTCGCCAGAAGAATTAAGGGCCAATTTTCTGGCTTATGTAAAAGCACAAGATGAAAAAAGCCCAGATGTCGCCGCAACATATCTGGATAGGTGCCTGGAAATTATTGCTCAATATCCAGACAAACCCGAAATTGGACAAGGCACTTATGTAGAAGCCGCTTATTTTGAAGCCAGATATGGGCAAGACCCAATACGCGCTCATGGCTGGCTAAAACTGGAATTGTTATTTGAAACTGAAGCTGCCAGCATATACCATGAACAAGCTATGCTCAGAACCGAAGCTGCTATACTTTTGGCAGAGAAAGAGCTTACACAGGCCAAAGAAAAGGCAGCATCCAGTTTTGCGTATCTTGAAACATTCACAGATATTGGAAATGCAAAGTTTGAAGAGGATTGGCTCAAGGAAATAATGACGGAACTTGCCAGGTCATAACTACAGGCACAAGCAGTTAATTTCCAAACACATTATTCTGGCATAAAATAGGCAGCAACTCGTCGGAAATCGGTGAAACATAATTGCACAATTAGTCAATTACCCCACAAACCCATGCACGCAAAAGTCATCTTAAATCCCTATGCAGACAATGGCCGGGGGCGGACCTGTCAGGCATTGATCGAAACGGCCGCGCAGCCCTTTGGCGGCATTGAAATTGTACTGACGGAATATCCGGGTCACGGCCGTGAGCTGGCCCGCCAGTTTGCCAATGAAGGGGTAGAGCTGGTTGCCGCTGCTGGTGGCGATGGCACCATCAGTGATGTGGTGAACGGGCTGGTGCTGGGCGACAAAGCCACTACCCGGCTGGGCGTCATCCCCATCGGCTCCGGCAATGATCTGGCCTGGTCACTGGGCATATCGAATGATGTGAGTACGGCCGTGCGCACCCTGTTCACCGGCCAACCCCGCACCCTTGATCTGGCGCGGGTGGAAGATGATCACGGCCGTTACCGCATCTTTGACAACAACATGGGCATCGGCTTCGACGCCACCATTGTGGTTGAAGCAGAAAACATCACCCGCGTCCACGGTTTTGCCATGTACCTGCTGGCTACGTTGCGCACCATCGCCTTTTACTATGACAAACCACTGTTGGAAATGCAGTTTGACGATGAACGCCTGACGCAAGAATCGCTCTTCCTGGCCTTTGGTGTGGGGCCACGCGGCGGCGGCGGCTTCCTGCTCACCCCCAACGCCCGCCACGACGACAACCTGATTGACACCTGCCTGGTCAACCCGGTCGGCCGTCTGACCATGCTGCTGATGCTGCTGAAGGTGAAAAAAGGGACACACGGCCGTCATAAAGCCATTACCCTGCGCCAAAACCGGCGCATCACCGTCCGCGCCGACCGCCCCATCCCCATCCACACCGACGGCGAAGTGTTCGCCTACACCAAAGACAACGTGCGCCAGGTGACAGTGACCAGCTTACCGGCGGCGATTGAGGTGGTGGTTTAGGTGTCAAGTTTCAGGTGTCAGGTGTCAAGTTTCAGGTTTCATGTGTTAAGTTTCAAGCATTTAGATGGTGGCAAAATAAAGTGATATGATGATCCAGGGTTGATAGGAGGTAGTAAAATGGCATTGATAGAGAAGTTTGAAGACATTAAGGCGTGGCAAGAGGCGCGTATATTGGTGCGTGAAATTTACCGAATGAGCGGCTCTGGCCTTTTTGGGCAGGATTTTGCTTTGCGTGACCAGATCAGGCGTGCGGCCGTTTCTTCAATGTCAAATATTGCCGAAGGCTTCGATTGCGATTCACAAAAAGAATTCGCCCGTTTTCTGGAAATCGCCCGCCGCTCTACGGTTGAGGTACAATCTCTCTTGTACGTGGCTTTAGATGTTGGGTACATTTCTGAGGAAGAATTTAGTAAACAATTTACCCAAGCCGCCAAAACAAAGGGGTTAATAGGAGGCTTCAGACATTCGCTTCTCCAACGAATCAAACAAAGTCCTCAACGTTAACCCCCTGACACCTGACACCTGACACTTGACACTTGACACTTGACACTTCCATGCACTCCTTAACCCAGGCTCTTCAAGAACATGAATTGATTGTTTTGCGCGTGATTGGTGAGTGGTGGGACCTGGATTTAACCGGGTCTGGTAAAGCAGCGTGTGTCAAGGAGTTAACTGCCGCCCTTTCTGAGTTGAATTTTCCGGAAGAGGTGAGTTATTTGCCGCCAGAGGAAGCGGCCGGGGTGCAGGCACTGGTGCAGGCAGACGGCCGTATGCCGGTGGCCGCTTTTGCCCGCGATTTTGGTGACGTGCGCCTGATGGGGCCAGGGCGATTGGAACGGGAAGAACCCTGGTTTGACCCCGCCAATGCTGCCGAAGCGCTCTGGTATCGGGGCTTTTTGTACCGGGGGTTTGACGAAACGGCCGAGGGTGTCATTGAATTTTATTACCTGCCAGATGAGTTCATGGCTCAATTCCCCAAACCGGAGAAAAAGAACAAGGGCACGGCCGTTGCCCCAACTTCCAGCGCCGTCACCACGGCCACAGCCATACCCGAAGTTCCCCCTGCCCTGCTGCCGCTCTCGCTCACCCTCACACCCCCGCCCGATGTCACCGACGCCGTAGACGACATGACCACGCTCATCACCCTGGCGCAACAAGATGGCTTGCAATCTGGCCTGTTGGACGAGACCATCCCATTTCTGCTGAACCCACACCTGGAACGGCGTTCGCTGTTGCTGAATCTGGCGACGGAGATGGGATTGTTGGCACTGCAAGAGAACAGGCTACGGCCGTTGCCGACGGCCGTGACGTGGCTCAAAAAGAGCCGCGAGAGCCAACTCCGCGCCCTGGCCGAAGCATGGAGCAGCAGCAGTTGGAACGAATTGAGCCGAACCCCTGGTTTACGTTGCGAAGGCGACCAGTGGCACAATGACCCCATCCTGGCCCGCACCGCCTTGCTGGACGCCCTGCCCCGCGACCCGGAATGGTATCGTTTGGATGATCTGGTCGTCACCATCAAAGCCAACGACCCCGATTTTCAACGGCCGGATGGCAATTATGACACCTGGTATGTGCGTGACCTGGCCAGCGACCAATACCTGAACGGCTTTGAAAGTTGGGAGCGTGTGGAGGGGCGGTTGCTGCGTTATCTGGTGCAGTCGCCGCTGGTGTGGCTGGGGTTAGCCGTCACCGCTATACCCGAAAACCACCCCGCCTTTGCCCTCACCGACCGCGCCGTTGAATGGCTCAACGGCGTGCCCGCCGAAAACCACGAAGTACCTTCCCCACTCATTGTGCAGCCGGATGCTATCATTCTGGCTCCGGCCAATGCCAACCGTTACCACCGCTTCCAGGTGGGGCGCATCAGCGAAATGCTGCCCGCGCAGCCGGGCAAGCCGTACCAGTATCGGCTGACACCTTCATCTTTAGCACGGGCGCAAAAACAGGGCATCTCCCCGGAGCGCATTGTGCAATTCCTGGAAGATGTGGCCGGGGGGCTGCCCGCCAGCATCAAACGGGCCATCGGGCGCTGGGGTGAAAAAGGGATGGAGGGGCGGCTGGAAACGGCCGTGATCCTGCGTGTGCGTGACGGGGCCATCCTGGACACCCTGCGCAGCAACCCCAAAACCCGCGATTACCTGGGCGAAAGCCTGGGTGACCTGGCCGTTGCTGTGCCAGCCCAACATTGGGAAGCGTTGCGTACGGCCGTGGCTCAATTGGGGCTATTGCTGGATGTTACCGGTTTTCCACAAACCTGAATGCCCGGCGATGGTTGATCATAAACGATAGCTCAACGCTGGTGTGGTTTGATCTGTTCATACACGCAGTGACGCTGTGCTAAAGCTATGTACAACTGGCACAATAAGCGTATACTGATTGTACTTGCGTCCAAAACAACTTCCCGTTGATCAGAATGGTTGGCACAAGCAGCCAATGGACAGGCGGCGCTAAAGCGCCCAGACCTGACCATAGGAGGAACAAATGTCTGAGGATCAGGTGATCGATCCATCGCCCGCACCACCGGAGACAAACACCGTTTTTGGTGATCTGACCTATGGGGATAAGGTGGGCCGAGACAAGATCACGGCATCGGGCAAGGGTATTGCCATTGGCGCGGGGGCCGTCGCCTATAATTATGAAGTGCAGGTGAATATGCCGCCAGAACTGGTGCGGCAATTATTGGCAGCCAGTACACAGGGGCAGCAAGAAGATTACGGCCGTGCCGAACTGTCACGGGAAAGCTGGGAACCGGAAACGGTGCCGATTCCCGCTGGCCCATTTCTGATGGGCAGCGTATCCGGGGAAGGTATCCTCGACTGGGAATCGCCCCAGTTCACCATGGAACTCCCCGCTTACCGGATAGGCAAATATCCGATAACCAATGGGCAATATGCGCGCTTTGTCCAGGTAACTGGGGGCGATGTGCCCACGGAATTGGGCTGGCGCAATGGCAACCAGCCAGCGCCAGATCAGATTAACCTGCCTGTTCTGGGCGTGACCTGGTATGAGGCATTAGCTTACTGTGTCTGGTTGATCGAGCACACAAAACGGCCGTACACGCTGCCCTCCGAAGCTGAATGGGAAAAGGCCGCCAGAGGCCCGCAGGGGCAGCTATTTCCCTGGGGAAATGAATGGTCGGCCGGGGCCAACTGTAACGTGAATTGCACGGCCGTGAAGGCGGTGGATGCTTATCCTGCTGGGGCCAGCCCCTATGGCTGCTTTGACATGGTGGGCAATGGGCGTGAGTGGACAACTACGCTTTGGGGGCGCCAACGACGCTTTCCTCAAGACAGGCGCAGCCCGTATCCCTGGCAAATGCCCTGGAAACCCAACGAAGGGGTAGATGAACTGAATGTAAACCGGCAGGTGCGGCGAGTGACACGCGGTGGAGCGGCGTTGGTGGCGGATGTGCCACTGCGCGCCGCCCGCCGGTCATCAGAATTGCCCTATTTGCGCGGATTGACGAACGGCCGTGTCGGATTTCGGGTAGCCTTAAATTGGGAGGCATGAGATGACAATTCATACCAGAAGGCTGCGCATGATGCAGGCCAGCCAGAACCGCCCGGCCGCCCAAACGGATACGTTTTTTGAGCAGCGCTGCCGGGCGATTCATCGCCAGCAACTAATTCCCATCATCGGTGACACCATTCGCCTGGCACACATTTTTGACGCCAACGCACCCCTGGATGCAGACGGGGAAGAGTCACTTGAAGTCCAGGCCCCAACAGCGAATCAATCAGACCCTGGCACATCCAATGGACATGCGAGCCTGGATCGATTAAGCGTAACCGAGGAGTTGGCCCAATTCTGGGCCCAAGAGGTACGCTACCCATTAGCTGACCGCTACCACATTGCCAGGGTAGCCCAGTTTCATATTTTGGATCAGGAAAATTCGGTCACGGCCAAAGAAGACTACTTGTCTTTTCTAAAAAATCTACTGCTAGAAATCGCCCAAGACATTGCCGGGGAAGAGGATGATCGGGAGGAATTGGCCTATATCGCCCAACTCAGAAATGAGCCAGCGCTGACGTTTTCTGACATTGTGGCCGAACTGGATTACCCGCAATTTCCCGAAGGGAAAGAAGACCCACTGCGGGTACTGGCCCGACTACCACTAAAAATCTACCTGACTACCAGTTATTACAACTTTATTGAACGAGAATTGGAGGCCGCCGGTAAGTATCCCAAGAGCCGGTTGTGTTTTTGGAACGGCCGTCCCCCTAACCTGTCCAAAGAGCATGAACCAGACCCGAATTACACACCGGATGTGAACCATCCGGTGGTCTATCACTTGTTTGGTATGGAGCAATATCCACAATCGCTGGTATTGAGCGAGGATGATTACCTGGATTTTCTGTGGACGTTGGCCCGTGACCTGCCTGGTGACAGCGGCGAGCGCATCATCCCACCCTACTTGCAGGCTGAGCTGAACAATTCGTCCCTGCTGCTGCTTGGTTTCCGGCTGGGAGATTGGGATTTGCGGGTATTGTTTCGTAGTTTGCTCAGTTCCGGCCCGACGATGGTACAGCGACGACTGCCCGGTACAGCGATTCAAATTGAGGTGGAAGAGCAACCACTGGTGGAAGACGAAGAGAAAGCGGCCGCTTACCTGAAAGAGTATTTCAAGCAAGCGCGTTTGGACGTTCGTTATGGCGATAGCGACCAGTTTGTGGCGGATTTGTGGCATGAATGGCAAAAGTGGAGCCAGGGAGCAAAGGCAGCATGAGCGAAGGAGCAAATGGCGATAACACATCGCGGTTGAACCCCTATGTGGGGCCGCGTTTTTTTGTGAAGGCGGATCAGGATTGGTATTACGGCCGTAACCAGGAAGCAAACGAATTACTGGCGCTGCTGACAGCACGGCGGCTAGTGTTGTTTTACGCCCAATCTGGCGCCGGTAAAACTTCCCTCATCAATGCTCGCCTGCTGCCCATGTTGGAGAACGCTCAGGGCGGTTTTGAACTATTGCCCGTGGGCCGGGTGGGGGATTCGGTGGATGTCAACGTGCCCGTCAAGAACACTTTTGCCTTTAACTTGATGGTGAGCCTCGGCGTACATGTGCAGCCGGAGGAACTGGTTGATCTTGATCTGGCGAACTGTTTGTTAGACCTGGCATTGGTAGACGGCCGTTGGGTTTATGCCGGGGCGGAGGCCGACTTAACCACGCCAGAGATTGAACCAACATTCTGGGAAACGACACCAGAGGAAGTATCACCCATCAAACCACGGGCGCTCGTTATTGACCAGTTCGAAGAGATTTTTACGCTGCATCCTGAGTTAGAGGATGAGCGCATTGCCTTTTTCCAGCAGTTGGCCGGGGCCATGGAGTCTGACCCTTATCTGTACGTGATGCTCAGTATGCGCGAGGATTATATTGCCCAGTTGTCGCCTTACGTGAACTACCTGCCCGATGGCCTGCGCACCCGCTATTACATGCAGCGGATGCAGCACGAGGCGGCACTGGAAGCGGTAAGTCTGCCCGCTGCTAAAGCAAAACGGCCGTTTACCCCAGATGTTCCAGAGAAGTTGGTGCGTTATTTGCGACGGGTACAGACCTCTATGCCAGGGGCGAATAGTGGCGAGGCGCCTTTAGGCCCCTACGTGGAACCGGTGCAATTGCAGGTGGTCTGTTATCAATTGTGGCAAAGTTTGCAGGAAACGCCCGGTGAGCAAATCACGATGGCCGATGTGAACCAGGTGGCGCAGCGGTTGGCCGATGGTCGGGCCGCAGCCGACCCGTTGGCCGCGTTTATTGATACCGCGTTGGCCGGTTATTATGAGCAGGCGATCACGGCCGTGCTTGCCCATCCAGATGTAACGGTGAGCGAGTATGATTTGCGCCATTGGTTTTCGGAAACGCTGATCACGTCGGCCGGTATTCGTAATCTGGTAGCGCGGGGCAAGGAAACCACCCAGGGTATGCCAGAAATGGTGGTGCGTCTGTTGGATGAAATACATCACCTGGTGCGGAATGACATGCGCGGCGGACGGCCGTTTGTGGAACTGGTGCATGACTCCTTTGTGAACCCCATTCGCCAGGCCAACCGGCAATGGCGCGAAGCGCAAACACGCAACATCCCCTGGCTTAGCGCCGCCTATCAATATGCCCGCACCAAAGAACCAGCCTTGCTTTTGTCAGGTGATGCCCTACTTCTAGCGCGGCAGCAAGCGCAAACCATCAAAGGATTACCGGATGAAGCCACTGCCTACCTCAAAGCCAGCGAAGACGCCCAACGCGAGGAAGACCTACAAGCAGCCAGGCTGCGTGAACGACAGCGTACCCGCCTGCTGATGGGTGTGGCCTTTGCGCTGGTCATTGCCCTGGCGTTGGCGGTGTACGGGCAGATTCAACGCATTCGGGCCAACGAGCAGACCACGATTGCCGTAACCGAAGCGGCAAACGCTAAAGTGGCTGAAGCAGCCGCAGCAGCAAACGCGGTGGCCGCCGTTACGGAAGCAGCCAAAGCCCAAGAAGCGAGAGTCGCCGCTGACGCTGCCGCCGCTGCCCAGGCAACAGAGGCGGCCAACGCCATCAATGCCGAGGCTACGGCCGTAGCCGCCCAGGCGGAGGCGGAAATTGCCGAAGACATTGCCAAAGCCCTCTGGCTGGCCAATCAATCACAAAGTTATCGGGGCAGTGGCAACCCTGTTGGCGGGCTGCTGCTGGCCGTTGAGGCTCAAAAACAGGCAGCAGCCGTAACCACCAGCGAGGCTGATCAAATAGAAAAAGACGTAACCCAGGATTTTGTTCGCAGCGCCTTGTTTTCGGCGTTGAACGCATACACTGTTTCGGGTGCGCAGGACGAGGCTGCGTTTCAGGCAAACGTAACCGAAGTGCGCGGTTTAGCGCAGTTTATTCCGGTCGCCCATTCGCTCTGGGTTATCCAAAACTCGGAATTGATGACTGTCACGTTACCGGATAAGGACATTGAACATATCGCCGCCAGCGCAGACGGCCGTTTGCTGGCTTTCAGCAACGCTGCCGGTGAGATTGCCTGGATAGACGCTCCATCCCTGACTTCTCCTTTGCCACCAGAGATGCCAGAACTAAATTTTGGCCCCCTGCCAGATAATCAGGCCGGTTCAATCAGAGCAATGGCTTTGAACCAGGATGGCCGACGCCTGGCCGTTGTATGGTGCCGACCTGCAACTACCGCGACCGTTCAAGAAACAGCCACCCCGACCGCCGCCAGAACACCCACTGCCACCCCTGGTGACACGCCACAGGGAGAGTCAGTCTGCCTGTTGCAACTGTGGGAGCTAACCGGTGAAGGTGACCCCGTGCGCGTGAACCCGGCGTGTGAACCCAGAGCTAATGGCGCTACCGCGGTGACTTTTCTCGGCGCTGATTCCCGGTTAGCCTGGAATAACGAGGAGTCTCTGTTTGCCGTAGATTTTCAGGATGGTACATGTAGTCCAGATTCTGTGTTGTTGCCTCAATACCTGTCGGTGGAAGATATTGCTTACCAGCCGGGGGAAGAAGCCGCTACGGGATTGTTATTTGTTGTTGGGCGTGATGGCGAGTGTCCGGCCTGTAGAGGGTGGCTGCAATGGTGGCAGGTGCGCCGGGAGGATGGTGATAGAGAGTTCAGTCAGATAGGTTCACCGTTGCAAGTGGATTTGGGATTAACGGCCGTGCAGCCCATCCTTGATCCACCGGCCATTGTCACCGCCAATTGGAACGACCAATTCACCTGGTACAACACGGCCGTTGCCAGTTGGCCGGCCATCGCCTGCCAATTTGCCGGGCGCAATCTCACAGCGGACGAATGGCAGACAGCTTTTCCGACAATTGATTTTGACACGATTTATGCTCAGGGCGATTACACCGCTACCTGCGCTCCCTTTGGCATGGATTATGGCCTGGACATCTCCTTTGCTAAAGAAAAATTGGATGAGGCAACGATAGAGTTGAAGGAGTGTAGTCAGACCGCCCAGGACGCAGCCCAACTCCTATTCACCCAGGCTATAGCGTATGATGATGCCTCATCAGAAACAGCCAGCAGCGAAACCAGTTTTGAACATTGGGGCGTACAGACTTTGTTGCATCATTTATTAGATGACAATGCGCCTCAATTCACCAATTGTATTAACCGCATGGTGGCTCTACACCAGACAACTGAAGCCGGCAGTCTGGATACAGCAAGGCTGCGCGACATGATAGACCATTTGCGTGGCGCTTCTGCCAACCTTTTCCGGGAAGGTTACGATTACGAAACGATGTTGCCCGACCTGCAAGCAGTTTCGTCACAGGTACCCCAGCTTCCCCCTGATTTACAGCCTGCTTTCAGGCAAAAACTGACCACCCTCTACAATACCTTGTGTTTTAGTATCGGCGTGACGGAATCATGCCAGGTACTCATCGCCATGGCCGATCAAACCATCGAATTTGATCAGCCAGAACAGGCGACCACCGACACGCGGCCAATGTGGCGCTTTGATGGTACCGCAGGTGACGTGGTTGTCATTACCATGAATGCCGAGGAACCCAGACTGGACCCATTTTTAAGAGTTTTGGATGAGCAGGGTGTGATTATCGCCGACAATGATGACTCAGGCGGCAGTTTGAATTCCCTCATCGTCTTGTCTTTGCCGGAAAGCGAAAACGGCACTTACTTCGTCAGCACCTCCGGCTTTGGTGGTAGTTCCGGGGCTTATGAGTTGACATTAGCGCGAAATCTTCCAGCCATTGACGTTGGTGATACGGTGCAGGGGAGCGTAGATACCGTACCGATCTGGCAATTAGAGCTACAGGCCAGGGACATTATCTCTCTGACAATGAGACCGACTGACGACAAAACCACTGTTTTCCTGACGCTTTTGGATGCAACTGGTGACTACATCAGAGATGGCAACCAGAATGAAGCTGGCCTGCCGGCTGAGATTCCCTTATTCATCGCCCCTGAAACCGGCATCTATTTCATCCAGACCGGCAGCCAAACCGGCAACCGTGGAGATGAGAGCGGGACATACGAATTATCGGTAGGGAGGCGAGAGACACGGCCGTTGCCGCCCAATCAAACAGAAACGGCCAGCACGGCAGACGGCACAATATGGGCATTTGAAGCCCAGGTAGGGGATGTTGTATCTGTCACCATAACAACGGCCGATGAGAATTTGAATGCTTATTTCACGCTGTATGACGGGTTGTGGAATGAATTGGGGTATGCGGAGGTTGGCTACGGCAATCGGCGCGGCAGTATAGGCGGTGTTCCGCTCTTTAAGGCAGGTACTTATTATGTGGAAGTGGGCACGTTCGATGGTTCTTTTGGTGATTATGATCTGACATTAATCCAGGAAAGCATACCACCTGCCCCCCTTATTGTTGACCAGGACACGGCCGTTGGTGCCGTCACTTCCACCACTTTCAACAATTTACTCTGGCAATTCACAGGTCAAGCGGGTGATCGGGTGACAATAGACCTGGAAAGTCCCAATGAGTTTTTTGACCCCTACCTGACATTAATTGCTCCAGATGGCACAACGCTGATCGAAGATGATGACAGCGGCGACGGCCCACGTAGTTATGATGCCCGCATCCAGGATTTTGAACTGCCGGCCGATGGCGTTTATTACATTCTGGTCGGACGACCCAACAGTGCCGAATTGTACACATTGACCCTGCGCATTGAATCGCCATGAATCAGCGCCGGGCAGGAATCAAAACAGGAGGAATCTGATGAGTGGAAATACCGAACCTTATTTGATGATGCTGCACAATTTGCTGATGGAGAGCTTCAATTTAGAAGAGTTCCGTATGTTGTGTCTACACCTGAACATCAACGATGAAAGCATTCCCGGCGGCGAGGAGCTGCCCGCCAAACTGCGCGGGCTGATACTGCGCCTGGGCCACGAGGGGCGGCTGGCAGAACTGGTGACACTGGCAGCCGCAGAACGCCCTAACAAGTATTGGCCGCCTGTCCCGGCCGATTTTCAATTGCCGCAGTCTGGCTCCTGGAGCGCCACCGCTGCCGCCGGGCAAACGATTGTGCAGGGCGATTTCATCTACGGCGACAAAGCAGGCGGGGATATTGTGGAGCGCGACAAGATTACGGCTTCCGGGCAGGGTATTGCTATTGGCGAGCATGCTCATGCTGAAGTTCACATTCAGCAAGGGATTCCGCCAGAGCAGTTGAATGCTCTGTTTGGCCCGCTTTTGCAACAGGTGGCACAGCAAGCCCCGGCTGGGCAGCAGGCGACGGCCGTAGCCAAAGTGAATGAACTGAAAGAAGAAACGGCCAAAGGGGAAGAAGCCAATGATGAAACGGTGGCTGAATTGGTTCAAGATATTGTAGATTTAGCGCCAACGGCCGTTGAAACCATCACCAACCTTTTTACCAATGTCCTCATCGCCAAAAGCGCGGGGGCGGCGACCAAATTTGTTCTAAAACGGCTGAAACGCGCCTGATAGGTTTGAGAAGGTGAACTGGTAGTGGGGTGAATGGTGAAAAGTAATCTTTCTGTAACCAGTTTGTAAGTCGGGCGTAGGTGATCGCCGTTAGTATAGGTGGTGGAGGATTTTGCCATGATCTACCACATGAATAAGCCTGACGGCCGTTACCATCCCCACCTATACTCCCTCCTTCTCATTGTCTGTTTGCTGTCGTTTGCTGCCTGTACCGGCGGCAATAATGCTGTAGAACCAACAACGGCGGCAACGGCCGTGCCCACCCTCATCCCCACGGAGATACCCATGAAAGCTGACCTGCCTGATCTGGGGCCAGCCCCGGAATTCAAAAATGACACCTGGCTGAATGCTGACGCCCCCATCACCCTTGCCTCTCTGCGTGGCAAGGTGGTGCTGCTGGAGTTCTGGACATTTGGCTGTATCAACTGCCAGCGCACCACGCCGTGGATTAAGCAGTGGCATGAGCAGTACACCGGAGATAAATTTGCTGTTGTCACCGTCCATTACCCAGAGTTTGCCTACGAACGGGACATTGACAACGTGGCAAACGCTTTGCAAGAGGAAGGAATTACTTATCCGGTGGCCATTGACAACGAACGCCTGACCTGGGAAGCTTATGGGCAGCGGTATTGGCCGACGACGTATTTGATTGATAAAAACGGCCGTATCCGTTACGTACATATTGGCGAATTTACCAGAGGGTCAGATAAAGAGGCGGTGGCGGTGATTGAGGCCCTGCTGGCAGAGGGGAGTCGGTGAGCAGTAAGCGGTGAGCAGTAAGCAGTAAGCGGTGAGTGGTAAGCGGCAAAGTGAATGGAGATAAATGCAATTATTTAAGTCTAAAGCCACACCAGATGCAGATGGGTATTATGAGACAGTAATGACTGATGTAGTGCAGCCGGAGAAACTCACGGCCGTGACCATCAACGGCCGTAAACTCCTGCTCACCCGTTACGAAGGGCGTGTCTATGCCTTTAGCGCATTATGCCCTCATGCGGCCGCCAATCTGGCCGATGGCTGGCTGAGCCGCTTCAAAATCACCTGCGCCGACCATGAATACTGTTTTGATATTCGCAACGGCCGTATCCTCTGGCCCGCCGACGAAAACTACCGTCTGAAACTGTTTGCCGCTAAAGAGGACGAAGGCGTCATCAAAGTCAGATTATAACAGGGCAGACCTGACAGATTTTCTGAGACCTGTCAGGTCTATCTACTGTTCCAAACCCATTTTAGTTACACCCAGGTGGTTCTGTGGTCGGGGTGGGAGTAAACGTAGCTGTTGGAGTGAAAGTCGGCGTAGGGGTAAGAGTGCTCGTTGGTGTACTGGTGGGCGTCAATGTGCCGGTTGGTGTTGCCGTCACGGTCGCTGTCATGGTCGCTGTCATGGTCGCCGTTGCCGTCACCGTGCTAGTGGCGGTCGGCGTTACAGGTAAAGGGGTCTCTTCCCCCTTTAGCACCACCGGCAGATACTCAAATTGATCGCCACCACCAATGGTGGGCGGATTTGCAGCCGTAGCCCCAACCTTATAAACCGCCCCATTACTGCTGCTGTAATGGGCCACATACAACTCCCCGTCGCAGCCCTCCCCGAAGGAACTTGGTGATCCCACGCCAGGCAACGTGCCAATATAGGTCGTATCCCAACCGCCGCCGCCATCGGGATAAGACAACCAGGCATTCCCAAAGCCATAGTCCGCAAAAATATAATACCCCTGCAAAGCAGGGTAGTCCGTACCACGATAAACAAACCCACCGGTCACGGCAATTCCCAGGCTATGTGAATAATCAAAAAAAGGAAAATCATAGAAAGAAGAGGGCTGGCAGCCATTGGTGTTATAGGATTGTGAACCTTCATAACAACGCCAGCCCCAATTTTCGCCACCGGTACTGGTGGCTGGTTGGAAATTTACTTCCTCCCTTGCCCCCTGCCCCACATCACCGATAAACATGTCGTGCGTCTGGCGGTCAAAACTAAAACGCCAGGGGTTGCGCAACCCCATATGCCAGATTTCATCACAGTTACCACCCGCGCCGTCCACAAATGGATTGCTTGCCGGAACGGTATAATTGCCGTCACTGTCACAATCCGGGGCATTGCCGCCACCGTCTACATCAATACGCAACATTTTGCCCAGTAAGACCGTTGGCGTTTGGGCATTGTTCCAGGGATCACCGCTACTACCACCGTCACCCATGCCGATATAAAGATAACCATCCGGGCCAAAATTCAGATCGCCCCCATTATGGTTCCAATCCGGTTGAGCAACGTGGATGACCTCCTGGCGGCTATTGGGATCGGCCACATTCGGGTCTGCACTCACCGTAAAACGTGAGACAACGGTGTCACCCAGGGCATGGCCGTCAATGGCGGTGGTGGTGTAGTTGACGTAAAAATAGGGGATAGTTGGATAGTCGGGGTGAAAGACCAACCCCAACAACCCACGTTCATTGGGTGAATCGTGGACAATGCTGGTAATGTTGAGAAAGGGGGTGGGCAGTGTGTTGCCACTGGCATCAATTATTTTGATGATACCGGCCCGTTCAACTACAAATAACCGATTGTCACCCGCATTTGCAATATCTACCGGATAAGCAAAACCATTATCCACCAGGGTAGTGGTAACTGTAGGTACACCACCCTGCACTGTAATACGAACCGGGGCGGCAGACACGGCCGTTTGCCTTCCACCATTGAGCGCCACCGCCAACACCCCTAAACCGACCAACACCGTCAACACGCCAATTGCTTTCAATAACTTCATTTTGTCTGCTCCTTATTTGTAAGACGATCTGGGCAATTATCTCCCGCGCCTTAATCATCAACTGACTGAACTTGATAAACCCCTCCATTGTGGTCCACAACGTACAGTTCGCCGGCTGCGTCTTCGCCAAAACTGGCAATTACTCGGCCGCTTTCCAATACTTTGAGCGCATCCCAGGTACCATCAGCCAGGGGAAACAGCCGCCAGATAAAACCTGTGCAATAATCAGCCACAAAGTAGTTGCCGCGCAACGCCGGATATTGCTGCCCCCGATACACATACCCCCCGGTAACAGAACAACCCTGGCTGTGTTCATATTCAAAAATGGGCAGGATCAAGCCGGTAGGTTCACAATTACTTTGTTGATAACAATGGGTACCTTCCATTCGATTCCAGCCATAATTCTCGCCGCCGAGATTATCCGCTGGGCGGAAGTTCACTTCTTCCCATTGGTTCTGCCCTACATCGGCCATGTAGAAGTCAGCCGTTTCCCGGTCAAAGCTAAAACGCCAGGGATTACGCAGTCCCAGCGCCCAGATTTCGCTACGAAAGGTATCATCACCCACAAACGGGTTCGTTTCGGGAATGCCATAGGGTATGTCTTCAGGAACATTCACATCTATGCGGAGAATTTTGCCGAGCAGGTCACGGCCGTCTTGCGCCCGATTTTCTGGATCACCCTGGCTGCCACCATCACCCATGCCGATATAAAGATAACCGTCCGGCCCGAACTTCACCAGACCGCCATTGTGGTTGGCATAGGGTTGCTCGATTGTGAGCATGATTTTTTCGCTGGCGGGATCAGCCAGGTTGGGATCGGTAGCACTGACCTGGAAACGGGAAATGACTGTATCAAAGGCCAGATTGGTGTAATTCACAAAAAAGTAGCCATTTTGAACATATTGTGGATGAAAAGCCACACTGAGCAGCCCTTGTTCATTGGCTTCTGCACCCACGCGATCACGGATTTCCAAAAATGGCTCTGACAGTACGACGCCATCTTGAATAATGCGGATAACGCCATTTTGCTGCACCACAAAGAGACGGCCGTCGCCAGCATGAGTCAGGTAGAGTGGAAGGCGTAAACCATCAGTGATCACCGGCGTCAGTCGAATCTGCTCTACCGGTTGGAAAGGGACAGGTGTGGAGGTGGGTGTTACGGGGATGGGAGTATCGGTGGGCACGGCCGTTGGCGTTTCTGGCTCAACCACCTGTGTATCCGGCGGTGGCAGTGTAGGGCTGGCTGTTGGCAGCGATGTTGTCACGGCCATAGTCGGTGTGTGGGCGGGAACAATGGGTGGGGTGACGGCCGTTTCCCCCCCGCCACAGGCAGCTAAAAACAGAATGAAAACAAAAAAGAGGGATTTTTGCATAGAAGTAAGTGGGTAAGTGGGCAAGTGGGCAATTACACAATTACCCAATCACTCAATTACCTATCTCTCCGTCAGAGGGATAAACGGCCGTGGCGCAGGGCCAATGTAGTTGGCTTTGGGGCGAATGAGGCGGTTATCGGCCAACTGTTCCAGCACATGCGCCAACCAGCCGGCAATACGACTGATGGCAAACAGCGCCGTAAACTGGTCTACGGGCAGCCCAATCATGTACAACGCCACCGCCGAATAATAATCCACATTGGCAAAAAGCTGGCGCTGCACAAAATACTCATCCTGCCGGGTTAATTGCTCAATTTGGGCGGCAACCTCATACCATTGCCCCTGCCCACTGCTGGCTGCCAGCCGCTCGGCCATAGGCCGAAAAACACGGGCGCGGGGGTCTTCCACCTTATATTCACGGTGGCCGATCCCCATAATCCGCTGCCCGGCGGCTCGTTTTTGTTGGTACCAGGCGACAACATCACCAGAGGCGGCCGCTTCCAGAAATTGTTCCATCGCTTTCTGGTTGGCTCCGCCATGCGACACGCCTTTCAGGGTGCCAATGCCGGTAGTGATGATGGAGTAGATGTCTGGCTGAGTGCCGGTGGTCACGCGGCAGGCAAAGGTGGAGGCGTTAAAGTCATGGTCGGCCAGCAGTACCAGATAAGCGTCGAACGCCTGCACCGCGTCCGGGTTCTGCCATTGGCCGTCTATCATGTAGAGGAAGTTGGCCGCGTGCCCCAGATCGGATCGAGGGGCAATGGGTGGTTTATTCTGGCGGATGCGTTCCCAGGCGGCAACAATGGTGGGGAACACGGCCGTTAACTGCATCGCCTTCTCCCGCGCCCCGGCCGGACTCAGATCATCAGCAGTGGGGTCGGCCATGCCCAGCCAACTGACGGCCGTGCGCAAAACCGCCATGGGGTGTGCCTGCCGGGGGAAGGAGTGCATGGCAGTTATCACTTCTGGTGGTAATTCTCGCCGCGCCGCTAATTCTGCCTGAAAAGGTTCTAGTTGTGCTTGTGTGGGCAGCTCCCCATACCACAACAGGTAAACTACTTCTTCATAACTGACTTGCCCCCCCAAATCCCAGACGTTGTAGCCGCGAAAGATCAGAGTGCCGTTTTCGCCGTCCACGCGGCTAACGGCCGTGTCTGCGGCCGTTAGCCCGGCCAATCCCTTGCCTGTACTCATAAACCGTTTGCTCCTTCCGCTAGATTTCCGTTGACGGCCGTAAGTATAACACGTCGCGTCAGGCGCATATTACCCTACCCCCTTTGTTCTGCCAATTCTAAATTTCACCTCTCTGCCCCCCCTTTGCACAAAAAGACATCCGATTTCTCGGAGAAATCGGATGTCTGTACGGTTAACTGCGGTGGGTAATGGGTGTGGGCGTTTATGAATTTTGCCAGCGGTGGCCGTATTGTTTTTCGTAATACGCCTTGAATTCGCCGCTTTTGATTTTGCGCCACCACCATTCATTGTCCCGGTACCAGAGCGCAGTTTGGGCAATGGCTTCTCGTGGTGTGTGGTTTGGTTCCCAACCCAGGGCACGGATTTTGTCCACGTTCATGCTGTAGCGGCGGTCGTGCCCCTCGCGGTCTTTGACATAGCGGATGAGGCTGGTCGGTCGGTCAAGTGTTTGCAGCAGCAGTTCAATCATCTCGATATTTTCCATCTCGACGGCCGTGCCCACATTATATGTTTCGCCAATCACCCCCTGGTGCAAGACGAGGTCAATCGCTTCGCAATGGTCGGTGACGTATTGGTATTCGCGCATCTGACGGCCGTCGCCATACACCGGCAGCGGCTCATGGTCAAGCGCATTGGTGGCAAATAGGGGCACCACTTTTTCCGGGTATTGGTACGGGCCAATGTTGTTGCTGCCCCGTGTGATTGTCACCGGCAAATCATAAGTGATGAAATAGGCATTCACCAGCAAATCCGCACTGGCTTTGCTGGCCGCGTAGGGGCTGCGCGGGGCCAGATTGTCTGTTTCTTTGCTGGAATAACCATGCGGAATATGCCCATACACCTCATCCGTGCTGATCTGGTGATAGCGCAACTTGAACTTACGCGCCGCTTCCAACAACACATACGTCCCATACACACTCGTCTGTATGAAAGCGTCCGGGTTCATAATGGAGCGGTCAACGTGTGTTTCGGCCGCAAAATTGACAATCGTATCAATCTCCTGCGCCTGCACGGTCCGTTCCACCAGCGCCGCATCACAAATATCTCCCTGCACAAAATGGTACTGCGGGTCATTCTCCACCGCGCGCAAATTGTCCAGATTCCCGGCATAGGTCAATTTGTCATACACCACAAGCCGGTATTGCGGGTATTTCTGCCGCATGTACAACACAAAGTTAGCCCCAATAAATCCCGCCCCACCTGTTACCATTAAATTTTTCATCAAGTTCCTCTATTGTTTACGATTGGTTCAATCTTGAAGATTGAGCCAATCCAGATGTTCAAAAGCCGGACGGCATTTTAGCCAAATGACCTTGCACAGCCAATAAACGGCTGTGCTATACTTGCCCTACGCTATGGATACCTACAATTACCTCATCGTCAGTGATTTTCATTTGAGCGAAGGGTGTAACCCGGCAACAGGGCTTCTGCATCCCAATGAGGATTTCTTTCAAGATTTGCCCTTCGCCCAATTGATCGCTCATCATGTCCTGCTGAGCAAGAATCCAGACGCGGCCGATTTTTACCAAAAACCGTGGCGATTGGTGATAAATGGCGACTTGTTTGACTTTTTGCAGGTCACGTCCCTACCCCCTGAAGGGGATATGCTGGAAGCTGTTACCAGTAAAAAACAGCATAAAGAGTTGAGCGAGAACGAACAACTCTACGGCCTGGGCACAGAAGAAAAGGCAATTATCTGGAAGCTGGAAATGATTGCTACCGGGCATGCGCTCTTTTTTCAGGCATTGGCCTGGTTTCTGGCGGCACATTCAGATAATCAATTGATTCTGATGAAGGGCAACCATGATGTGGAAATGGCCTGGGCGGGCGTACAAAAGCGGCTGGTGGAACTGCTGGCAGAGGCTTATGAGGCATGGTCAACGGCCGTACCCCTCACCCCCGAATCCCCCTTACCCCCTCTTGCCGATATGCCCGCTGCCCTTGATCCCGACGCTCTTGCCAGTCAGGTACGGTTCCCCAAACAATTCCTTTATCAGCGTGATCTGTTCTACATTGAACACGGCTGCCAATATGACCCGGTGAACTTTTTCTATGACTTTGCCGATCCCCGCCTGATTGATGAAAAGGCACAAATACAGAATGTAATCGAACTGCCGGAAGGCTCGTTATTTGTGCGCTACTTTTTTAACGAAGTGGAGGCCATTCACCCCTTCGCCGACAATTTCAAGCCGATTACCCGCTATTTTTTCTGGCTGGTCGCCAATGCACCCGGCCAATTAACCGCGTTTGTCAAGGTGATGTTGCAATACCGAGAAGCCCGCCAGAAGGTGAATGTGAAGGCGAAAAAGAAGGTGAAATATCAACGGCAGGAAAACGGCCGTACCATTCCCGACCCCTTCCTCACGCCCCTGCTGGACATCCAGGAGAATATGCGGGCCGAGATGGCCGCTC
>CAYXUZ010000017.1:19981-55291 GCA_964467705.1 uncultured Ardenticatenaceae bacterium
GCCTTGCTGCTGGTGGCGGGCGCTGTCCGCTCCCTGGCTATGGGGGATTATGGTTTAACGGTGGTGGCCCTGTTTTTTACGGCCGTGTGCCTCCTGGCCAGCGGCGCCCTCTTTCAATCGCTCAACCAGTTGTTAGCCAATCCTTATCTGTACACAGTGGCGCAACAGGTGGCCGAATTGGTCAACGGCCGTCCCGCTCCCCATATCGGCCCCGTCCGTTACTTCATCTTCGGCCACGACCATGCCGCCCGCCTCATGCTGCTGGACAACGCCGCTGATCCCCACCGCCCCGATTATCGCCAGTGGTACATCAACACCGGCTCCTGGATTCCTGTCTTCAGCCAGGAAGAGCAACTCACCCGCCCCGCCGCCAACCTCACCTTTCTCCGGCTTGTGCCTTCTCGCCTGGAAAGAGGCAACGACCTGCCCGAACTGCTGCGCTGGTCAGAAGAAGCCAACGCCCCCCGTCCGGCCCGCATCTTTGCGTAATGGGTGATCTCATTCCAAAATACAGCAACTACGGACTTAACAAAATAAACGGGGTAGCAAAAGCCAGGAAACAAAACAAAGGTAAAATAACTACATTTACCCAATATGGTGGCCTCCCCAAAACTGGCAATTAACGCCAGTATTCTCAGGTCTTCCCTATTGAAGCAGTCGGCACAAAGGCTACTTTTTATTGATAGGGCGAGAATACTTACCGCGAATTATACTAACCGCCCCACAGAGACATAACCCGGTAGTACCAGTTTACTTAGTACGTGGGTACCGGCTCTTTTTTATCAAGTCAGGGTAACATGGTTAAGGTGCCCGGAAAGAGGACAGAACATCATGCGCGTACCACTTCAAATTCACCAGACCTATAATCGGCTTATCCAACCATCACCCCACTTGCCATTGAACGAGCAAGTAAAAGCATCCGTGTTAGCTTCCATCCTTCTTACCAGCGTCACCATTGGCATACTTATACAGATTATCAGCCTATTGGTCTTATCCCCTGAAGATAATAGAGTAGACAGCGTCCTCGCCTTCTCTTTCGCGTCTTTGATGATTATTCCCTACGCTCTGAGTCGCACCCGCTATTACCGATGGGGTAGCATATTAACTATTGCAATTTTCACCATCGCCATTTGGTCAATCGCCATAAACGATGATTGGCTTTATCTATATTATTTAATCTTCCCCATTGTTGGCTGTAGTATCCTGCTTTCGGTGCGGGTTACCGTTTATTTGGTCTTGTTTAGTAACATGGCCATCTTTGTTTCCGTGCAACTGGCTGAACCTGCGGCAATTCCCGATGCTTTGCAGGTGATCTTTTTCCTCAGCTATGTGTCATTCATGATCATTCTGGCTGCGCACTATCAGGCCCAGGCCGAAAATCGCTATCGTGCCGAACTAGAGCGGCAGGTATCAAACCGTACGGCCGAATTATTGGCCGCCAACCACTCGCTCCAGCAAGAAGTGGCTGAACGTAAACAGGCTGAAAAAGCACTGAAACAGGCGCGCCAGATTTCTGAAACCCTGCGCGAAGCCAATCTGGCCCTTACCCGCACCCTTGATCTACCAGTTGTTTTGGAAACTTTGTTGGACTACCTTCTCCGCCTGGTGCCATATGACAGTGGCAATGTGATGTTACTCAAGAACGGATCACAGATAGAGGTGGTAGCCGTTCGTGGCTATGAAGCGTGGGCTAACCCGGCCGACATCTATAAGCTGACTTTTAACTTCGAGGAGTACCGTTCCTTTCAGGAAATGGCCGATAGTAAGCGGGGTATTTTAATAACGGATGTTGATCAATATCCAGGTTGGGTGCGGCGGCTAGACAGGGCGGGAGGGCACATCAAGGGGTGGATGGGAATTCCCGTTATTGCCGGTGGTGAAGTGATTGGCCTGTACTCATTGGATAAGATCGAGGCAGGTTTTTTCAACGAGGAACATTTACGTCTGGCAGAAGCGTTGGCCGCGCAGGCAGCGGTGGCTATTCAGAATGCCCGCCTGTTTGAGCAGTTAGAGGCAGGGCAGGAGCAGTTTCGGCAGTTGACGCAGCAGGTGGTGATGGTTCAGGAAGAAGAGCGGCGGCGTGTTTCCCGTGAATTACATGATGAGGCAGGGCAGGCATTGACGGCGATGAAATATAGTCTGGCGACCATCTTGTCCAACTTATCGGAAAATGATCTTGAGGCTCATGGCGAGGCTGAGATACTGAAACACGTCGGATCGGCCGTCACCCTTTGTGAAACAACGATGACGCAAATTCGCAACCTGGCCCACGACTTACGCCCAACCGCTTTGGATGATCTTGGTTTGAGTCCGGCTTTAGAAGGTTTTTGTAATGATTTTGCAGAAAGAACTTCGTTGCCTATTTTTTATCAGGGGGTGAATACACCCATCCTACCAGATGCAGCCAATATCACCCTTTACCGTTTTTTACAGGAAGCGTTAACCAATGTAACAAAACACGCCCGGGCCAGAAAGGTTGAAGTAAATCTGTGGTTGGATGACAACTATGTCAATCTTTCGGTTGCAGATGATGGGCTGGGTTTTAGTCTGACAGATGGTGAGAAGGGAGATGGCCGTGAAACGGGCATTGGTCTTGTAGGGATGCGTGAACGGCTTCAGTTGGTCAGTGGACGGCTTGAACTTCAACCCCGTTCAGGTGGTGGTAGTTGCCTGATCGCCAGTGTGCCCTGGTAAGGTGTGGTGTAGGCGCGTATGGTTATATGCCCCTACCATGAATGGAGGGAATGATGGAAACGATTCATGTTGTGCTGGCGGAGGATCATCATGTGGTCAGAGCGGCCGTTGCCGAACTCTTGACGAAAGAACCAGATATTCAAGTAGTGGGGCAGGTGGCTGAAGGCGGGCCGATCTTGTTTGAGATGATCAGCCGACTTCAACCCGATGTGCTGGTATTGGACGCGCATATGCCGGGTCATAAAGTGGTGGAGTCAGCCCAATATCTACAGGCGAACCACCCGGATGTTCATATCCTGGTGCTCTCAGCCTATGACCGGCGAGAATATGTGGAAGGGCTGTTACGTGTTGGGGCTGTCGGGTATGTGCTGAAAGATGATTTGCCCGAATCGTTGTTGCACGCAGTACGGGCGGCGGCTAAGGGGCAGCCCTGGCTCTCTGCCAAAGCGGCTGCTACCTTATGGAAATCGGCGCGAACAAATACACTTACCGGAGAATTGAGCTTGACGCCACGCGAATTGGAAGTGCTGCAATTGATGGCCGACGGCCGTCGCAATGAAGAGATCGCCACGCAACTGTTCCTCTCTGTGCAGACCGTAAAGAACCACGTCCGCAGTATTTACAGCAAACTGGCCGTAGAAAGCCGCGTGGAAGCGGTGCTGTATGCCCAAAAAATGGGGATCGTGTCAGGCTAATCAGTTCGTGATAGGGGATTCATCTCTCTCCCCGCTGACAAATTGATGCAATAAATCGCAGGTCGCGTCAATGGCTTCCTGACGAGCGGCATAGCGCCGCCCTTGTTGGCTCAGGGTCACATGCACCAACCGCGCCAGCCGCAGCGCATCCAGGTGGTGAATGACGGTTGGCGGCCGTAAGCGCAGCCGCCGCGCCAGTTCTGCCGGAGTCAATGGCTCTTCCGACAAATATTTGAGGATACGCAGCCGGGTGGGGTCGGCCAGCGCCTTGAGTGTGTTATAGAGCAGTTCAGGCACCACTTCTCCTGGCACCAATGACATATCATTCGGTCGGCCGCCAAATAAGAACGCCCACTTCACATGGCCCTGCCCAATGGGGCCAAAGTAGCTCAGTGGCGTTGTCCAAAATGAGGGGATCATCACCACTTCCTGCACGGCCGTGACATCTTCATAAGCAAACCGCAACCCCTGGGATAACTCGTTTAACAATTCGGACAACGGCAGCGATTCCGCCAAAGCCTGAGCATCGGCGGCACTTTGCGCCAGCGCAGGTAAAATGCGCCCCTCTTCCTCCCGAAAAAAAACGTCATAATACGATTGCAACGCCGTCAAATATCTTTCACCAAATTGTTCCGGCTGCGCCCATATTTGCAGAGTAGCAATAATCTCTTCTTCGGCCACCTTTTTTTTGCTCTTGCCTTCTTTGCGGTACACTTCCGTATAAAGGTCGGTCAACTGTTGTTGGTCCGCTTCCTGCCAGCTTCCGCGCTCCGCCACCCCGTAAAGCAAGCTCTTAAAATCGTCTGCCAGATGAGGTTCAGAGAGTTGGTGCAGGCGACCCCCGGCAGGAATTTCAGCCAATCTGTCTAAAACCGTGCCGCTGTCTTTTGGCCCTGGCAACCCAATCAGCCAGGGCAGCATCCAGACATGATGATATTTGTGGTTTTCCTGCAAAAATTCGCGCTGCTCCACCGGCAGCCGTGAACGAACCCCCGCCGCCCAGTTACCACGCAGCCCAAACCGCTCTGGATCGTGCAGCACGTCCAGGCTGATAAACAGGTCATACCCTGTGCCTACTTCCCATGTGAATTGTGGTGTTGTTACCATATGGTCATGTTTGAGTGTAATCGGTAATTCGGAATACGGATAACGGGTTACGGATTACGGGCTACGGTTTCAGGCCGGTTCAAGCACCGCCCGCGCCTGGCACACAATTTCCTCAATCTGCCCCAGGTGGCTGTCATCATGGGAGAGGCCCAGCACGAAGCGAATCACGGCCGTCATCTCCACCCCGCCTTCCCGCGCCTGATAAAAATTATCCAGATACGGTTCATCCGGCCACATTTCCAGGCTGGCCAACCGCATCCGGCGGCTCTCTTCCAGCCGCTGGCGGCATTGGGCAATGGTGGTGATGGTGCGCCACGGCCGTTCGCTACGCGATCTCCTGGGCTGCACCGCCACCCCTCGCGCCAGTTCCGCCGCTAACACTGCACTTTCTTCCGCCGATGCTGTCGTATGCACAATTACATGCCCCAACGTCCAGGGCATATTCACTTCCGTCTGATCAGTGGCATAGCTATCATTGGCTGTGGGGTCATCCGGCACAAACGTCACGCAATCATCGGTGCATTCCGCAATCAGTGCCAACATCGTATCCACCATCTCATTCGTCAAATCCTGCAAATCCTCCACCGTTAAACCGGCGGTCAATTCCGCCCAGGTCATCTCTTTTTGGCGCACAGGCCCAAAATTAAGCATCAATCAAACTCCTTCAATTCTAAAATGTTCTCTGAAAAGCTATAACACATACGGTCACTATTGAAAAGTCATTCTCATCAAACCTGTGCCAAAAGGGATGAGGGGTGTTGGTTCCCTCAAACCAACACCCCTACCCAGAGATTTGGAGAAGACTAACGCAGAACGTCAGTCTTGGGGAAACAATATCTTTCTGACAGACCGGGAATACCGGCCGATCACACCATCAGTTCATGGGTGGCTGATGGCAGAGGCCAGCCATTCCAGGTTCGCTTTTAATTCCACCATTTCCGGCGCATGTAATCCTGCCCAGGGGGCAAAAAAGAGGCGATCCGTCGTCTCCTCCGCCTCCTGGCGCAGCTTTTGTCCGGCTTCTGTTACTTCGTAGGTACCATGATTATTTTTCAGCAGCCCGCGCAGGCAGCAATCTTCCAACGCCTCCACATAGGCCGCCTCGTTGTAACCGCGAAAAGCTAACTTCTCGGCTACCTGCACGGCCGTTGCTACCGCCTCTCCCCACACATTCTCCCCCCACACATGGCTAAACGCTTCCCACTGATAACCCGGCAGCCCATACGGGCGCCACGCTGCCACGTGTGCGTCATCTCGAAAATTGAAAACATCCGTTAGCAAACTGTTGATACGCCACAGCGCCAGCGGCGAATCCGCAGGGAAAAGACGGCGGCTGTCGGCGATAGCTGTTTTAACTTCTGGTTCAGCCGCCGCATTTATGGCATCGCTCAGTTTTTGTAACAAGACGGCCGTGCGCCCCACCCGCTCTTCCTCATCTAACTCAACGTCAGCCAGGGCATTGGCCGCCGCAGTCATCACGGCCGTTACCGCCTGCTGCCCTTTTTCCGACACCCGATAACTACTATCCGCCGATCCGGCAATAAAACCGCGCCCGACCGTGCCATTTAGTCGCTCCAGGATGAGTTCTTGCGTCACATACGGCATAAAACCTGCCAGATAAGCCGACGTAACGCCCTCTTCCAGCACCTTGGCCCGCCGGGTAATCATCAAATCCCACCCTTCAAAACCGACTTCCTCTGCTTTCGTTTGCAGTACGGGCCAATAAATCTGGACCACGGCTTGCCGGGCGGCGTCCACTACTGCCCATACATCCTTCGCCGCTGGCGGCGTCAACGCCGTCTGCCAGACCGACATCAAGTCACGTAACTCCTGGGTTTCCACCTCATTCAGTTGCCAGGGGGCAAAAAAGAGCGCATCGGTTTCTGCTTCTACCGCCTCACGCACCTGTTTTCCTTCCGCCGTGACGGTGTAACGGCCGTCCGCAACCATTAACCAGCCACGCGCCACCACCTTCCGCAAAGCAGCCTCATAATCGTCCGCCTCGTACCCCCGAAAACCACCGAGTTTCTCTGCCAACTCCACGGCCGTAGCCACTGCTGCACCAAAAACGTACTCACCGTGTATATGGCTAAATGCTTCCCACTCATACGCTTCCAAATCATAAGAGCGCCAGGCTGCAATGTGGGCGTCATCTCGAAAAGCATTCAAATCATTCAGGTACCGCCGCACCCGCTCCACAACCGGCGCGGATGCGCCGGGATCATAAAAACGACTGCGGTTCAGATTGGGATGGGATGGTTCAGCGGCAGCTACACAGGCATCTACCACTCGCCGCAGCAGCGCGGCCAACCGTTCTCCGTCTGCATTTGAGACGGGAGTGACTGTGTGGGCTGCGGCGACGGCCGTCGCCGCAATCCGTGTGGCTAATTTCTTGCCTGCCTCCGTGAGAACATAGGCCTCATCCCCCACTTTTGCCAGAGTGCCCCGCCCTGCGGCCCCCTCCAACTGGTCAACCACAATCTGCCGGGTCTGGTATGGCGTGCGGCCGAGATAGGTATCGGGTGTCAGCGGGACCGGGGCAGTGGACACGGCCGTTTGCGCCGCTCCAATGTCCCCACCTTGCACCCCTAGTTCCTCAATCAATTGCATCAACAACGGCATATACCAGGCATTGATGTGATTCGCCAATTCCTCGCTCAAATCCAGATACCATCTTGGGTAAGTCATCGTTTTTCCTCCAGCAAGTACATCTACATGTTCCAGGTAGCATCCCCAAAAAAGTTCCCATGATCCTTCGCCACAAAAACCTCAATTTGCGCCCGTCGGTCGCCCAGTCGAAAGGAAGGGCCATGCCCCGGATAACAAACGGTGTCATCCGGCCATTGCAAGACCACTTGCCGCAGCGTTTGCAATGTTTGCCGAAAACCTGCTGCCGACCACGTCTTGCCGGGGCCACCGTCAAAAATGGTGTCCCCCACAATCACCCGCCGGTCATCCTGCAATACAAAACAGATCTGATCGCCAATGTGGCCAGGGGTGTAATACACCCGCAACGTGTGCGCGCCCACTGACACTAAATCCCCATCGTGCAAGACACGATCCAGCCCCACATCCTGGCCGTTTGGCTCATGCGGCCCGTCGTGCCCGGCCACCGGCACAGCCAGCCGCTGCCGCATCTCCGCCAACGCGCCAATATGGTCAATATGCGTGTGCGTCAACAAAATGGCAATCGGCCGACTATTACCCATCATCTCCTGCAAAACTTCCGGATCATCACCCGGATCAAGGAGCACACTCTCGTTGGTCTCCGGGCAGATCAGGGCGTAAGTATTCATACTCCAGGGACCAACTTGCCTCGTCACTAATTCCAATGCCGCCATTTTTCACTCCTTTATCGCTGCCAGAACAACGTGATGGCTAACCTGTCTACTATCCTGTATAATGCAATTAGTTATTAGATTGGAGTCTAACATATTAGATTATTATCTAATACTCCCCGTTTGTCAATTCAACCACTCATTCCCAATGTAACCTGGACATGGTACACCAGACCTATTCACCAATCACCCACTTTGCCGGAAACTGTAACAACAAGTAAATCTCCTGAAAAGCTAGGTTTTTGAGGCAAAATAAGCATTACCTACCGGAGAAAACCTGATTGGCAAACTCAATGCATTGTGGAGGTGATCCCAAATGATACGTAGCGAAAAACTGTTGACGGCCGTCGTCACCCTCCTCGCCGCCCTTATCCTCATTCCCCTGGGCTACCTGATTGCCGAAACCACCGGCGCGCTGGTGGCGCTGGCTCTGATAGTTGTCGGCGCTTTAGTGGTCGTTGGCTTGTTTGAAAATTATGTGGTCCTCACCGAGATGGAGGTAGGCGTGGTTTTTGACAGGCACGATAACTTTATCTGCTTTCTGGACAACGATTACGGCCGTATTCTCCGCCGATACAACACAGAATCTGAAGTCTGGTATGGGGACGCCAACGGTGATGGCGTAGACGAAAATCCCCTCCCCAAACCATTAGCCACCCCCCTCTCTCGTCATCGCATCAACCGGGCTAATGAAGTCCTCAAAGCCCGGCTGCGCAAAGGCTCTTTTGATGCCAGCGGCACGGCCACAAATGTGCGCACTCGCGAAGGCATTCCCATCACCATCCCCTGGACTGTCTCGTTTCGGATCGAGGTGTGGCGCATCAAACCGGGCACCGATTACAAAATGGCCCGCGCCTTACCGGCCAATGCCGACAAAATGGTTGGTGGCCGTATGATGCAAATTTTGCAGCATGTGGTGGGGCAAAAAAGTATTCAAGAGTTATACGCCACCCTCGGCGATAACAGTGCGATTCAGCAGTTGGAAAATGAGGTGCGTGTGCAGCTTTTAACCCGCGCCAGAGCGATTGGCATTACCGGTGTTGCCGGGAATGATTTGAAAATTGGCCCCATCGAACTGCCCGGCAAAATTGAAACCACTTTGCGTGACGCCCATCAACGTTTGATTTATGCCGACACCCTAGCCCATGCCTTGCAGCGTGTACAACAGGCCATCCATTCGTTTTCGCCGGATGATATGGAGCGGCTGACGGAATTGGAGCGGCTGCGCATCATTGATGAAAAGACACATACGATTGCTATGTCGGAAGCGTTTGTGAGCGCCCGCAAACAAAAGACGATGACTGTGTATGACGAGATGGGTAAAAATGGCAATGGCAATGGACATGCCGCTGCCGAAAATTAGACGGAATTGATGAGGGAGATAGGTGACTGAGCCAGCGTCCATCTCTCTCATTTTCAACTGTTAGCGGAACACGGCCGTACCCCCCTGCCACAACTGGTACACCCCAAAACCCAACAAGGCCAGCGCCGAGGCCATGGCCAGCAATCGGCTCAAACGTGGGTCTAACTGTTTCGCCACCGCAAACAAAGCCACAAAAGCCATAAACCCGCCGATCAGCGCCCCATAAAAGCCAAACAGGAAGCTGATGCCTAAATCAGCCGATTGCCGCCAGCTTGTCAGCAAGATGGGGCCGGCGATGGTGGCCCAAAAGATGTAGGGGCCGGGGCCAAGCGCATTCATCAGCGCCGCCTCAAAGATGTTCATCCGTTTCGCTTCCACTGGCACTGTTGTAGAAACCATCGGCTGGCGCAATGCCTGGAATGCCTTTGTGGCCAGATAGAGCAAAAAACAGCCACCCACCAATTGCAAACCGACCAGAAACCCATCTGGCAAGCGGGTGAGCACAAACAAGACCAGGAAGATAATTGGCCCATCGCTGAGGAGGGGGGCAAAAGCGGCCCACAGCGTGCCGCGCCACCCATTTTGTAACGTTTGTGAAAGCAGGTAGGCTTGAAACGGCCCCGGCTGCGCCGCCGCTGCGCCACCCAATAAGAGTCCCTGTGAAAAATAGATCAGCATGGGCGAGATTGTACGCGGGATTGGCCGTATGACCAGTCGGTGTTAACGCAGGCCTGTTAGCTCTTCCATGCCCACCACGCAGCGAATGCCCACGTAGTTTAGCTGCACGTCTGGGGCATAGACGAGGGTGGAATAGAAGGGGATGGTGGCCGAAATTTGTTGCGGCAGGGAGTTCCAACCACCGCCGCGCAAGACGCGCCCTGGCCCTGTCATTTTGCTGACGGTCCATTCCCAGACGTTGCCGCACATGTCGGTGCAGCCGTAGGGGCTGTCTCCTTCGGGGGAGTAGGTGGCGACGGGTGTGGGGCCGCGACTGAAGAAGTTGCACCGTTCGGGTGAGGGTGGCTGGTTGCCCCAGGGATATTCACGGCCGTCTGTCCCCCGCGCCGCCAATTCCCACTCTTCTTCGGTGGGTAGCCGCTTGCCGGCCCATTTGGCATAGGCGACGGCATCTTGCCAGCTTACCAATGTCACCGGGTAATTGGCCTTGCCGGTCGGGTAGGTGCGTTTTTTGCGGTCCCAGTTATACGGCCGTAACGATTTATCCGCCGTATAAGGCACATCATACGCCGGGTTGGCATCAATAAAGCGCTTATACTCCGCATTCGTCACCAGCGTCCGGTCAATCCAGAATTCCGGCACCAGCACCCGCTGGTGTACCTGCCCAAAATCAAACTCCGCCGCCGGAATCCGCACCATCACCTTATGGTCTGTGCGCCAGGTTAGCCGGTCATGCGCCCAACCCAGCATCTTGTACGCCTGCTCCAACAGCCCCCGCGTGATGGACAGAGTGGGCATCAGGCTGGAAACCGTTTCGCCCATCTCCACCACCTGCTGCCACTCCCCAGCATCCATAGCCGTACCCATACCTTCGCAGCAGGCAAGAATTTGCCGGTAGCGGTTGATGGTTTCCCGCGCATAACGCAAGTCACGCTGCTGCTGCCGGAATAGGCGGATCATCTCGTCGTAGCGCGTTACCAGGGGCACAACCACCTGTAACATCTGCAAGACAGACTCCCCATCGCGGTAGTTGTAACGGTCACGCAAGATGTCAACCCAGGCACGGCCGGCCTCCACCAGGTCGCCCGCCTGGCTAGCCTGGGTGGCCTTGTCATACAAACCTTCCAGGCGCAGTTCTTCCCGCGCCTGCGCCAGTTTCACCTGCACATCGCGGAACGCCGGATCGCTGTTGGCAACTTCGGCAAAAGCCTCCGCCGCCAACAACCAATCACCCTCGGCCATCAGACGGACGCCGTCTTCGTACTGTTTTTCGCGCCATTGGCGGATCAGGGCTTCATCTGTCTCGTGCTGGAGTCCCTGGGTGGCCTCGGCCATCAGCCGCAGGGCATCCGTGTGGTTGCGTTCGATGTGGATGATTTGCAGGCAGAGCATTTGCACGCGCAGCCATTCGCTGGCTTCGTAGGCGTCGTGCATTTGGGTGACCAGTTCTTCGAGGGTTAACTGCTGTACTCCTTTATCATGTTTACTATGGGCTACTTCAGCCAATGCCTTGATCATCAGACCAGCGCTTTCATATCGCTGGGCGGGGGATTTGGTGAGGGCGTTGAGCAGTACCGCCGATAACTCTTCATCTACGTCTGGTGGGGGTGGCGGTGTGTCGCTGTGGGCGCGCAGCAGGGCGACCAGTTGCCCCTCGAAGGGAAGCTGACCCACCAGCATTTCATACGCCATCACGCCTAACGAGTAGACATCGGTCAGGGGGGTGATTTCGCCCCATTGTTTGGAATCTACCTGCTCTGGGGCCAGGTAAGCCGGTGTGCCCAGGATGCCATCGCTTTGGGTAATGGCGACGCTGCGTTCCAGAGAGCGCACGAGGCCAAAATCTGTCAGAGTCACAGATAAGGAATTGGACTTTTCTTCCAGCATGACATTGCCTGGTTTGAGGTCGCGGTGAACCAGGCGGCGGTCTTTGAGGTAGTCAAGGGCTTCGGCCAGTTGGTGCAAGATCGGCAGGGCTTCTTCTAATGTGAGCCGCCGGTGATCGTCCAGGTATTGGCGTAAGGTCATGCCCCGGATGAGGCGCATGGCCAGGTAAGACATGCCGTCGGCGTTGCCGTAGTCGTAAATGGTGACGATGTTGGGGTGATGCAGGGAGGCGGCGGCGTGGGCTTCTTGCTCAAAGCGTTTGTTGAATGAGGGGTCTTGGGAGAATTCGCCACGAATGACTTTGAGAGCCACACGGCGGCCGAGGCGTGTATCCTGGGCTTCGTAAACGGTGGCAAATCCGCCGCGACCTATTTCGGAAAGGATAGAATATCTGGCCAGGCGGTCTGGTACATCAATCATAAACCCACCTCTGATATGTATGCTGGCTGTTTTACTTCATTTGTTTATTGGCACAGGGTTTTATTGTTACCACATACCGTTTTCTACTCTATCATAAAAATTGCATAGTGGCGAGAGGAGAGTAAGTAATTGGGTAATTCGGTAGAATTACCCAATTACTCAATTACCAGCATAGTCCAGAGAAAACTATAGACGTCGGCGGCTTCTTCGATGAGTTTGGCGGTGGGTTTGCCCAGGCCGTGCCCAGCTTTCATTTCTACGCGCAGGAGCAGGGGGTTGGCGCCGGGATCGGCCTTTTGCAGGGCGGCGGCGAATTTTTTGGCGTGCATGGGCACCACACGGTCGTCGGTGTCGGCGGTGGTGATGAGGAGGGAGGGGTAGGTGATGCCGGGTTTGATGTTGTGCAGGGGGGAGTAGGCGAGGAGGAAGTTGAAGTGGGTGGGGTCTTCGATGGCGTTGCCGTATTCGCTTGTCCAGTAACGGCCGGCCGTGAAGAGATGGTAGCGCAGCATGTCTATGACGGGCACGCCGCAGTGGACGGCGCCGAAGAGGTCGGGGCGCTGCACCATGCAGGCGGCGACGAGCAGGCCGCCGTTGCTGCGCCCTTCGATGGCCAGCTTTTTGGGGGAGGTGTAGCCCTGGGCGATGAGATATTCGGCGGCGGCGATGAAGTCATCGAAGACGTTTTGTTTGTTGTGCAACATGCCGGCCTGGTGCCACTCTTCGCCATACTCGGCGCCACCGCGCAAGTTGGCCTGGGCATAGACGCCGCCGCGTTCGAGCCAGGCCAGGCGGGTGGGAGCAAAGAGGGGGGGCAGGTTGATGTTGAAGCCGCCGTAGCCGTAGAGGAGGGTGGGGTTACGGCCGTCCAATACCAACCCTTTTTTGTGGGTGATGAAGAGGGGCACGGCCGTACCATCCTTCGATTCATAGAAAACCTGCTTTGTCTCGTAACCGGTGGGGTCGAAGTGCAAGGTGGGTTGGTGAACGGCCGTTGTCTGCCCTGTCTCAAAATCATACTGGAAAATGGTGGGCGGGTAGAGGAAGGATTGGAAGTGGAAATAGAGGCGGGTGTCGGCGCGACGGCCGTTCAGTTCCACAATGGAGCCGAGGGTGGGCAGGGGGATTTCGCCAACGGCCGTACCATCTTTCTGGAACAGGTACAGATGGTGGCTGGCGTGGCGCAGCCGGTCGAGGACAAAATGTTCGTTGATCAGACGGCAATATTCAATTGTTTCGTCGCTTTCGGGGATGATCTCCTGCCAGTGGACACGGCCGGGATTTTCGATGTTGAGGGCGATGACACGGCCGTGTGGCGCGTCATAGTCCGTCTCCAAATAGAAGAGCGGGCCGTCGTTGGCAAGGAAGATATATTTGGCCTCCATCTCGTCAATCAGGCGCACAAAGTCGCCGTCACGTTGCAAATCGCGGTAGTAGAGACGATTGCGCGGGTCGGTGCCATCCCAGACGTGGAGGACGAGGTAACGGCCGTCGTCCGTCACTTCGGGATTAAAACCTAAATTGGGCGCATCAGGGCGGGCATACACCAGTTCGTCAGCATCCTGCGCTGTGCCCATTTTGTGAAAGTAGACCTGGTGGTGCGTGCTGGGGGGCGCGTCTGGCATTTCGTCGGGAGCGGGGTAACGGGCGTAATAAAAGCCGCTGTTGTCCGGCAGCCAGGCGGCGTTGCTGAATTTGCACCATTGAATGAGGTCGCCGGTATCTGCCCCGGAATCTACATCACGCAAGTGGATGGTTTGCCAGTCGGAGCCGCTTTGGGAGAGAGAGTAGGCCAGGTAACGGCCGTCGTCGGAATAGGACTGCCCTATCAGGGCTACCGTGCCATCATCGCTCAACGAATTGGGGTCGAGCAACACCTGTGGCGGCTCGTCCCCCTCTTGCCAATATAAAACTGGCTGATTTTGCAGGCCGTCGTTCTTTTGGAAGAAGCTACGGCCAGGCCGGGTCACAGGTGCGGTGAAGCGGGGATAATTCCACAGGGCGGTCAACCGTTCGGCAAAGGCCGCCCGCGCCGGCAGTTCATCTATAAAGTGGCGGGTGAATTCATTTTGCACGGCCGTCCACGCCTGTGTTTCCGGCGAATCGGGGTCTTCCAGCCAGTGGTAGGGGTCGGGAATGGGACGGCCGTGATAGCTATTTACCACGTCCGATTGGCGGGTCAGGGGATAGTTAAATTTTCGGTTTGGCAATGTGTACTCGTAGATTGGTTCACGCTTGGAGATTGAACCAATCTGGCTATACAGGCAGTTCTTCCACCTGCGAAATGTGATGCGCAATAAAATCGGGAGCGCGTTCCCAGGTCTCTTGCTGCACGGTACGGACATCAACAGACAATGTAACCCGGTCCGTTGCCGGATCATAATCGGCCACAAAATCGGTGGGAATATAAACGGAGCCACCCATTTCAATGCTCTTGCTCTCCAGGTAAGTCTGGTACAGCTTCAACTCCGGGTTGATGTCGTGGGTGCGATGGTGTAGGCGAATGACCCCGCCAATATGAACATCATCGGCCGTCCACACTCCGGCAAAACGTTTCAGCCCTCTCTGGCGCAGCATGTCCAGGGTTTCATCACGATAGCTTTCTAGTTCAGACATGGTTTCCTCCTTTTGCTTGTTCGTAGTAGGCGATTTATCGCCTTCTCTGGGCGATGAGTCGCCCACTACAAACATTTTTAGCGCGTTTTATGGGCGTGACAAGTGTCAATGTTCGTGCGTTTGGGGTTACGGTTGTTCACCGCGGAGTGCGCATCCTCAGATGCGCATCTGAGGATGCGCACTCCGCTTATTGGGTTACGGCCGTACATGCCCATCACCAATACACACCCATTTATACGTCGTCAATTCCGCCAGCCCCATCGGGCCGCGGGCGTGTAACTTCTGCGTACTCACTGCCACCTCCGCCCCCAGGCCAAACTGCCCGCCGTCGTTAAAGCGGGTGCTGGCGTTCACAAACACCGCCGACGAATTCACCTCGTTCACAAAGCGGGTGGCGTTGGCCCAATTATTGGTCACAATGCTGTCGCTGTGATCCAGGCTGTGGGCGTGGATGTGGTCAATAGCCTCATCCAATTCGCAAATTTTCACGCCCAAAACGAGCGCCATCCATTCGGTATCAAAATCATCCGGCCCCGCCGGAACCACCCTGGCCCCATGCCCATCCGCCTGCAAAATGTCCAGAGCGCGGTCGGTGGGTCGCAGTTCCACGCCATGTTGAGCCAGCCGCGCCGCCATCTGCGGCAGGAAGGTTTCGGCGACCGCCGGATGCACCAGCACGGTATCCAGGGCATTGCAGACCGACGGCCGTTGCACCTTCGCATTCTCCACAATATCCACCGCCTTCGCCAAATCCGCGCTCTCGTCCACAAAGACGTGGCAAATGCCAATGCCGCCGGTAATCACTGGAATGGTCGCCGTCTCCTTGCATAGTTTGTGCAAATTGTGGCCGCCACGCGGGATGATGACATCCACGTACTGATCCAGGCGCAGGAAATCGGCTACCAGTTGGCGGTCAGGGTCGGCGATGGTTTGCACGGCCGTGCCCGGCAACCCGACCCGCTCCAACGCCGCCTGAATCACGTTCACCAGCGCCAGATTGCTGCGCCGGGTCTCTTTGCCACCGCGCAAAATGGAGGCGTTGCCCGTCTTCAGGCAAAGGGTGGCAATGTCAATGGTCACGTTGGGGCGGGCTTCGTAAATGACGCCCACCACGCCAAAGGGGATGCGGCGGCGGCTGAGGCGCAGGCCATTCGGCAGCAGCCGGGCGTCAAATTCGCTGCCCACCGGGTCAGGCAAGGTGGCTACATTACGGGCATCGGCGGCCAGCCCGGCGATCCGTTTCTCGGTCAGCAGCAGCCGATCCAGCAGCCCGTCGCTCAGGTTTTGTGTACGGCCGTCGGCAATATCCAGTTCATTTTGCGCCAGCACCACCCCCGCCTGTGCTTCCAACTCATCGGCAATCGCCAACAGCGCCACATTTTTACTGTCCGTCGTCAAAGTCCCCAATTTGCGGCTGGCCGCTTTAGCCGCTTTGCCCATCATGATCAAGTCGGTCATCTTTTTAATCTCCGAGTCACATTGTATTTCTTAAACAGACTACATAGGTAGCAGCAGCAGCCGCCACCATAAATGAAAACAGGACGCCCATTCACAACGTTTTATCCGCGTCATCCGCGATAATCTGCGTCCTATTTACGAAGGAAAAACTTGAGTCATTTCAAGTGGTAAATACGATTGTGGGCGTCATTAACAGTGGTCTTAAATACTGCTAATTGAGGTTGATGGATAAAGATGTAGCTTATATTAAATGCAAGAGGGGCAGTGTTCGATTCTTTTATGGCTAAGAAAAAATTGTTTTTCTTTCTGCACAGCAACAAAGAGACTTTTGTATGTGTGATAATCGTGCGACGTTCTTCAACAATGCCATAATCGCGCACAATTTCGCCAAGAAATTTATTCTCCTCGGAGCGATTGAAAGGTTTCATCATTGCTCTCAACACTTCACATTTGCTATAAGCGGCGTCTACCGTATGCTTAAATAATTTTACTTGTGGCTCATGAATTAAAATGTACCTAACCCCTGCCGCCAAAGGCATAATATTCGATTCTTTTATGGCGAGGAAGACATTGTTGTTCTTTCTACAGAGTAATAAAGAGACCCGTGTGCGTCTGATCCGCCACGTAACACGTTCTTCGATAATGCCATAATCGCACATAATCTCACCAAGAAATATTTTTTCTTCTATCAACTTAAAAGGGTTCATGATACCCCCTTTTTCTAATGACTTCTGCTACTTTGCCAACATCCATTCTCACTCTAACAATATCATATCATTGCGGTGTACCGCTACTGAGCCATAAGCGTATCCTAGTAATTCAACAATCTTATCTGAGTGATACCCGGCAATTTTGCTCAGGTCGGGGCTGTTGTAGCGGGTGATGCCGCGGGCCAGTTCACGGCCGTCGCCATCCTGAATGCTCACCGTATCACCGCGCTCAAACTGGCCGGTCACGGCCGTGATGCCCGCCGGTAAGAGGGAACGGCCGTCGGTACACAACGCTTTGGTCGCGCCGGCATCAACCGTCACGCTGCCCGCCGGTTTACGGCCGGCGTATATCCACTTTTTGCGGTTTTCCAGCGGCGTTTTCAGCGCCTTGAAGCGGGTACCGATGGCTTCTCCGGCCACCGCCCGGCTGATCACATCCGGGGCATGACCGGCGGCAATAATCACATCCGTTCCGGCGCGGCGGGCCACGTCAGCCGCCTGTAACTTGGTGGCCATACCGCCCACGCCCAATCCGCTGACGCTGCCCCCGGCCAACGCCTTGAGCGCCTCGTCAATATGCTCCACTTCGGCGATCAGTTGGGCGTCGGCGTGCGTACGGGGATCGGCCGTGAACAGGCCGGGCTGGTCGGTAAGCAACAGCAGCAGATCTGCTTCCGCCAGGGTAGACACCAGCGCGGACAGGTTGTCATTGTCGCCCACTTTGATCTCCTCGGTGGCCACGGCGTCGTTTTCGTTGATGATGGGCACAATACGGTGTTCGAGCAGGGTGAGCAGGGTGTCACGGCCGTTCAAATAACGACGCCGGTTTTGCACATCGGCACGGGTGAGCAAAATCTGGCCCACATGGATTCCGTAAATCTCAAAGTACCGCTCGTAAAATTGCATCAGGCGGCTCTGGCCGACGGCCGCCAGCATTTGTTTGTGGTTCAGCGTAGGCGGTAGGTCGGGGAAGTTGAGTCGTGCCCGGCCCACGGCAATGGCCCCGGAGGTGCAGATGATCACTTCCTTGCCTGCCCGGTGCAAATGCGCACACTGCCGCACCAGTTCCACCATATGCGGGTGATCCAGGTGCGGCGTTCCCCTGGTGAGAACGCTGGTGCCAATTTTAACTACAATACGCTGATACATAGTTTAATCCGCGAAGAGCGCGAAGATTCGCAAAGAAAGAGACTAAGAGATTTGGAGATTGGAGATTAAGGGCACACCTTGTCACCTCATCACCTTGTCACCCCGTCACCTGTTCAGCCCCACTCCTTCTCCAACCACCACATGATATACAGGGCAAGCAAAGCACAAATGGCGGCCAGCACATAAGCCTGGGTCAGGTCGGCCTGGGTAATGAAGAGAGCCATCATGCCCGTCATGCCTGTCAGGAGGTAGAGGATGAGAACGGCTTCACGCTGGCTGAAACCGAGCCGCACCAGGCGATGGCTGATGTGATCTTTTCCGGCGGTATTGGGGCTGAGGCCACGCCGCAGCCGGGAAATGACGGCCAGGGTGGTATCAAAAATGGGCACCGCCAGGATGAAGATAGGCACCATCCAGGTGACGGTGGGCATGTTGGCCGGGAAACGCAATTGCAACCCCAGGATCGCCAGGGTGAAACCGAGAAAAAGCGCGCCCACATCGCCCATGAAAATTTTGGCGGGCGGAAAGTTGTATCGCAAAAATCCGAGGCAAGCGCCGAGCACGGCGGCGGATAATCCCGCGACTAAAAATTGACCATTTTCCAGTCCCAACAAGAGCATGAAAGAAGCGGCCACACCGCTGATCCCGGCGCTGAGACCGTCCATGTTGTCCAGAAAGTTGATGGCGTTGGTGATGCCAATGAGCCAGACGGCCGTGATAGCATAATTTACCAGGTCAGGTACAGGCAGCCGTACCTGAATACCGTAGTAAATGAGAATGAGAACAGCCAACAGTTCACCCAGTAGTTTGACACGGGCCGGTAAATGGTAACGATCATCAGCCAGGCCAATTAACATGACCAGCGTAAAGGAGAGAAAAACGCCGGTTACAGTCTTGGGGGTCTCATCGGTGAAAAAGACGAGGGCGACAAAAGCCCCGGCAAAAATCGCCAACCCGCCTAACAAGGGCATGGGTGTGCTGTGCAGTTTACGTTGGGAGGGGGCGTCCACAAAACCGGTGCGCAGCGCCAACCGCCGCACCCAGGGAATACTCACGGCCGTGACCGCCAACGCTAACAGGAAAATTGCCAGGACGCCGCTCATGGGGGAAATGATGACCAGGTGTTTAGGTGATGAGGTGATCAGGCGATTGGGTAATTACTTGATCACTCAATCACCTGATCACTCAATCACTGCTCTGCCTCCACAATCTCAATCCGCTCAATCACATCACCAGCAAAACTGGGGCTGGCATTGGGGTCACGCAAGGTGAGGCTACTGAGGATGTCGTCCCCTTCCAGCAGTTCGCCAAAGATGGTGTGCGCCCCATTCAGATGCGTGGTGGGCACAAAGGTGATGAAGAACTGGCTGCCGTTGGTGTTTGGCCCGGCGTTTGCCATGGCCAGCAGGCCACGCCGGTCAAAGGTCAGGTCGTTGGCCGTTTCATCGGCAAAGGCATAACCGGGGCCACCGGTGCCGGTACCGGTGGGGTCGCCGCCCTGGGCCATGAAGTTCTCCAGCACCCGATGGAAAACTGTGCCATCATAGAAGCCCTGAGAGGCCAGATAAACAAAGTTGTTGACGGTGAGGGGGGCTTCGGCCGTAAACAGGCGGAAGCGCATAGGGCCTTTCTCCGTGTGGATGATGGCTTCATAATTTTTGGTGGCATCAATGACAAAAGGTGGGTAGCTGTTGTAATAAGCGTTGCGTTCGGCGGGGGGAATGGCGGCCAACGGCCGTTCCCCGTCTAATTCAAACTCTTCCACCACTTCCACCTCAGACAATGCCTCGCTGGCGGCATCGTTGCCCAAAATCTGGTTCAGCAACTGCTCAATTTGCGGCCTGGCTTCTTCAGGTGCAGTTTCTAGCGATTGGCGTGCCAGCGTTTCTGCCTGTGCCAGGTCGCCTTTTTGGAAGAGGGCGCGGGCGATGAGCAGGTCTATGTTCCAGGCGGGGGCGACACGGCCGTTGGAGTCATATTGGCGCACACTGCTAAAGGCATTTACAGCTTCATCATACTGCTCCAACTGCTGGTAAATTTGCCCCAGCCGCAGCCAGGCGCGGGCATTGTTGGGATTAATTTCCAACCCCTCCTCTATTGTTCCCACCGCCTCCTCGTACATCGCGTCTCGCTCTGCTTCTTCTTTTTCATTGCCGCAAGCCACCAGGGTATCTGCCAATCGGAAATAGGTGTCGTTGTAATAAGGATCAATTGCCAGAGATTCCTGGTAGATGTCTATGGCAGCCTCGCAGTTTTGCATAATACTGGCTTTGAGTGAGCCATATTCATTGCGAATGACAGAGTTTTGCGGGCTGAGTGCTAACGCATCCAGATAATACGCTTCGGCCGCGTCAATACGTTCTTGCCGCTCTGTTTCATCCTGGCTCAGATTGATGCCGCGTGTGTTCAGGCGGGCCAGATTGGCCGTGTGGTCGGTGTTGAGCGGGTTGATGTCCTGGGCGTCTTCCAACCGATTTTGGGCTTCGTTGAGCAGTTGCTCTGCTCTGGCCGGGTCGTTGTTAGTGAGCAAGGTGGCCAGTTCCAGATAGGCCCGACCCAGAAAGAGGTAATAGAAATCTTCACGAGGAGTACGGTCAACGGCCGCTTCGTATATGGCGATAGCGGTTTGCCACATATTCGTATCCTGGCTGCGGGAGGCCTGGTTGTCATAGAATTTGCCCCGTTTGTAAATGATGTCGGCCTGAATGACGCTGGTGTTGGTGAAGTACACGGCCGTGCTGGTTACCAACAGCAGCGCCACCAACAAGGCATACGCGGGCATCGTCCCATTCTGGCGCACGGGTGGCTTGCGGCTGGCCGCCAGGGCAAATGCCGACAGGATGAGCAACAAAAACACAAAACCGTAGTAATAAACGAGCATGGTAGAGGCGCGGGTGGCCTCGTCCACCAGGAATTGCTGCAAAAGTGTGGGGTCCTCAGGGCGGGTATTGAGAACGCCATACAAAATGCTGTAGCGAAGCTGGAACGCTTGAAAGTAGGCATACATCAGACCAAGCGTAAGCGACACGGCCGTTAATACTCCCACCGCGCCCAATGAATTATTCCAGGCGCTATCCCACAGGAGATACAATACAACCGCACACACCACTCCCACCAGCAGGCCCGGCCAGCCACCGGCAATGATCAACGGGATGGTAAACACAAAGCCGGCAAGCGCGACGGCCGTTGCCGTCAGCCGCCCTGTGTCCGCACTGCGCCACAAGCGGTAAGCGCCCCACAGACAAAAGCCACCCCACACCCAATACAAACTTTGCCCCAACAAGCTGGTGGCACTGGCCGAATCCGGCAAAGGAAACACCAGGCGCAGCAAAATACTGGCAACGGCCATCACCACCAGCAAGATCATGGCGATCTGCTGTCGGCTGGCCGCCACTTTTCGAGAGGAGGAAAAGAAGCGCAACTCACCATCCTTTACCATTTCACTCACCATCACCAAAGCGCCGAACGCCCAGGTAAGAATGTACATCAGGAAGATAAAGGGGGATTCGGCAAAGTCCTTATCGGCGTTGATAAGCATAGATTGATGGAAGATGGAGCCAGGAGTGATTTGCTCCACACTGGTCACATCGGGTGGCTGGTTGAAGGTGATGTAGGTATAACCCAACGTGCCCAGGATGAGGGCCAGCATAAATGTGTTCAGTAGCAGCGGCCCCCAAACACCGTAACTTTGACTGGTGCTGGTGGTAGCCACAACGGCCGTACTCCTCTTACGCCCTTTGCCCACAGCCGGAACCGGAACCACCGCCGGTTCTTCCGCCGTCTGCGACAGGAGACGGGTGATCACAAACAACAGTGCCAGATAAATAAAGAAATGTGTACGTGTGGAGGCGATGGCAATGCCAAAGTGGATTTCCACATAATGGGCCAGAGTGGCCGCGATGAGAGCCGTAACCAGCAGACGATCCCAGGCAAACGGCCGTGTCTCCTCTCCCTCTGGCAGGCGGGCAAACAGGGCATAATACACCAGATACAGTACCAGGCCGCCAATGGAACCAAAGGGTAGCGCCACGCCAAAATAGATGGGGCCACGCCAGACCACAAACACGGCCGTGACCAACAACCCCATCCCAATCCACAAGCCAATCAACAGGTAGCCTTCAAATCTGGTGCGCAGCACACCCAACCATTTGAAGCCATAATAAAAAACGCTCAGGTAAAGCCACTGCCACACCAGAAAACCAAACAAACCGGTAATCACCAGAGCGTCATATGTTTCGTTGTGCGAGCGGTCAGGCGAGGCATTACGCGCCTCTACCGTCGCCAGTTCGGGCGGATAGAAACGGTTATAGGCCACATACATCGCTTCCGGGCCATAGCCAACGAACGGCCGTAACAGATTAAACGGGTCACTTTTACCATCCGGGAACTGAATTGGCTCGTGGGGCAGCAGCATCTCCAACGCCCCTTCCCAGATGAGTACACGCACCCGACCTGTACCGGATTCTGATTCCAGCACTGTTCCCAAACGGCCAACCAGCGGCAGGCCCCGCCACTCTTCCAATGTTTCCACCACGCCGCCCACAACCGGGGTATTGGCATACGGCCGTATTGATTCCGTCGGCAGGTTAAATGCCACCAGCCATATCCCCAACAACACCGACAGTGCCATCCAGCTAAACCACAACCAACGCCAGCCGCGCCGCGCCGCCAACATCACAAAAATCGCCAGCATGACCAGACCAATCGCCACCACAAAGGCGATAAACGATCCCATTGGCCCGGCCAGGGAAGCAAATCGGCCGCTGCCACTGAGCAAATTGAGCAACAAGGAGACAACCAGGTAGGCAACGGCCGAGCCAACCACCACCAACAATAACGCCTGCCCGGCATCTTTCAGCCCAAACCGGCTTTTATCTTCGGCCGCATTGCGCAACGAAACCAACACAATCAGCACAAAAGCAAACATACCCACGCCCAACCCCAACCAGGGGCCACGACTGCCCGACCAGTAAATGGTAATCAGTTGAAGCGCCAAGGTGAAGATATAAATGGAAGAGCGCAGCACATCGGCCATCGCCAGTTCTTCATCGTTAAGGATATTATTGAAGGAGGAGATAATGCGGGCCACCGTTAGTGGTACGGCCATGATCAGGTAGGCGGCAATAAAAATAGCGTTACCCATATGCCCGGCCACGCGCTTTTGCACATTACCGCCCCAGGGCAACGGGTCCAGGTCAAAATGTTGCAGCAGGCCATAAAAAGCAACGGGGATACTGGTGACGATCACGGCCGTGACCACCCGCCGCACCTGCGCCCGTGTGCGCATCGTCATAATCGTCACCAGAAAAATGGTGATGTAGGAGAGGGTGGTGTACGTGCCCTGCAACCGCTGGTAAGAACCGGCCCAACTGATGGCCGGCGTCACCGAAAAGATCGTAGAAATCATATAAGCCAACGCCAGTAACGTCACCGGTAAAATAAAGGGCGCTTTCCACACCGACTGTGGGTCACGCCAGCTAAACCGGCTTCTAGCCTGCCAGCCACGCTGATCTACAAAACGCACCAACCAGGCCGAAACCATCACCAGGGCGATGGAGCGCAGCAGCGTCAATTTGTCCGGCTCAAACACACGGTCAGAATGGATATTAAAAAAGAGGGGGGCGGTGATAATGGCTGCCAGCCAACCTGCTTCAATCAGCCCATCACACCAACGAGATAATTTTGACTCCATACAAGGCTCTTCCTTCTTCCACAATTGATTGATTTAACGCAAAGACGCAAAGAGGCAAAGGGACAAAGAATGAGAAGGGGAGGATGCTTTGTGTCATCTGCGTAATTGGTTGATTTTGATTCAAAAAGAATGCGGCGGGAATGGTAACGCAATGGAGAGATGGGGGCAACTTGGGGCACAGATGAGGGCAGGTGGCAGGGGGGATAAGGGCGGGCTATAATGCGCGGCACGGCCGTTGCGGTAATCCGTAATCGGTTATCCGTGTGCAATAAAACTTCGCGCTCTTCGCGTCCTTCACGGATCACTCAGGAGAAAGCTATGGCAGGGAACAACACCCCCTTACAACAACAAACCGTCAGCGATTTGCAAAATCGGCTGGAATGGTTGGATGAAGAGCGGCGCAAATTGATCCGCCGTCTTAGCGAACTGGAACAAAAAGTGGAGCTAAAAGACCGGGAACTGGACGGCCGTGAACAACGCATCCAGGATTTGGAGCGGCAAGTGGCCGCCACCAGCAGCCAGATCACCCGCATCCCCCAGGTAGATTTGCAACTTTCCCAATTCAAAGATGAAATTGTGCAGATGATTGAACAATATGACCGGCGGCGCATCCAATCTCAGGCTGAAATGGACCGGCTGCGCCGGGTAGAGCAGGAAGGCAGCATCCGCGAATTGGGCGAAATTCGCAAAAGCCTGGAACCTATCCGCAAGCTGCAAACGGATATGGATATGCGCATGGCCGAGGAAAGCCGTCTGGCAAACCTGATTGGGATGCAAAAAACAGACATCAGTGACCTGCGCAGCCGCGTGGAACAGGGCGACAGCAACTTTACCTTCTTGGGTGAAAAAGAAAAACACAACGCCCGCAACATCGCCGACCTGCAAACGAGCATTGTGGAAATCAACAAACGGTGGGAAGGGATTTACGGCCGTCTCGACACCCTCAACAGCGCCCTCCTCCGCCTGGAAAACAGCCTGCCCGCCATCACCGAACGGCAAGAAGTCATCCAGCAAAGCACCAAAAACTGGATGGAACAAATCCAACTGGGTGAATATGAACGCAACCAAAAGCTGGAAGGCTGGCGGCGGGCCATGGAAGAACAGGCCAACAACCTGGAACGCTTCAACAAAGAGTGGATTCGCTTCTCCGACCAATACAAAGAGGCCAAAATGGCCGTAGACACCCTCAGCCAGTGGCAGGAACAAATCGAAAAACAGCAGCGTGAATCGGCCGAACTCCTTCGCGTGGAGACAGGCCGCATGTTGTCCCGTTGGGACGAATTCCGCCTGGAAAATGACAAACGCTGGAAAAACGAAGACGTAGACCGCGAACAACGCTGGGCCACCGTCAACCGCCACGAACGGGAAATGCGCGAACAAATCACCCTGCTGGAAGAAGCGCTGGGCAAACTCAAAGAAGAAAAGGATTTGCTCTGGCGCGTGCAAAATGCCCAGGCAGACGCCCTCAAACAATGGCCACGCATCTGGCTGGAAGAAGTGGAAAAAGCCATCGAACAAAACCCCAACCGCCGCCGCCAACCGGCCCTGGTGCCTATAGAAGAGGAATTATGAATTATGAAGGGGGCGTTCTTTCATAATTCCTAATTCATAATTCCCAATTCCCCATGTACGTCATCGGTACCGCCGGCCATGTGGATCATGGCAAATCCACTCTGGTAGAAGCCCTCACCGGCATGGACCCCGACCGTCTGGCCCAAGAAAAACTCCGCGAAATGACCATTGACATCGGTTTTGCCTGGCTGACGCTGGGCGAAGAAGGCCACCAGGAAGAGGTGGGCGTGATTGATGTGCCCGGCCACCGCGACTTTATCGAAAATATGCTGGCCGGAGTGGGTGGCATTGACCTGGCGCTGCTGGTGATTGCCGCCGACGAAGGGGTGATGCCGCAGACGAGAGAACACCTGGCGATTTTGGATTTGTTGGAAGTGCGTGATGGTCTGGTGGTGCTGACTAAAGTTGATCTGGTGGCCGATGATCCCGACTGGCTGGACATGGTAACGCTGGATGTGCAGGACGTTTTGGCGGGTACGGCGCTGGCGGATGCACCCATCCTGCCCGTTTCCGCAAAGACAGGGCAGGGGATAGAAGCGTTGAAAACGGCCGTCACCCAACACCTCCTCTCCCTCCCCACCCGCCCGGACAACGGCCGTACCCGCCTGCCCATTGACCGCATCTTTACCCTTTCCGGGTTTGGCACGGTGGTCACAGGTACGTTGCTGGACGGCCGTTTCCGCGTTGGCGACGCCGTAGAAATCCAACCGGGCGGTTTGAAGGGGCGCATTCGGGGTCTGCAAACGCACAAGACAAAACTGGACGCGGCCCAGCCTGGCAGCCGGGTAGCCATTAACCTGACGGGCATTGACCGCGAAGCGCTGAAACGGGGCGATGTGGTCACTCGGCCCGGTGAACTGCGCCCCACCATTTTGCTGGACGCCGCCTACCGCCACCTGCCAGACGCCGCCGCGCCACTGACGCACAACATGGAAGTGAAGCTGTTTGTGGGCGCTAGCGAAGTGCTGGCGCGGGCGCGGGTGCTGGGCGTGGAGCAAATTGAGCCGGGGCAAACGGGTTGGCTGCAACTGGCCTGCACCGAGCCAGTGGCGGTGAGGAGGGGCGACCGTTTTATTTTGCGACGGCCGTCGCCAGGCGCAACCCTCGGCGGCGGGCGGGTGCTTGATCCGCAGCCGGGCCGGCGTCATCGGCGCTTCCGTTCGGACACCATCACCCGGCTGCAAACGCTGGCGCAGGGTACACCGGAGGAAAAGCTGCTGCAAACGCTACAACGGCTGGAGCCGATAGCCAGGAACCAGTTGTGGGCGGCGGCGGGGCTGGATGAGGACACGGCCGTTGCTACCCTGCATACCCTCCTAGAAAACGGCCAGATCATTCGCCTGGACGCGCAGTTACTCTCCCATGCCGCCTACCAGCGATTGGCGGATCATCTGGCCGGGCTGCTGGCCGATTACCACCGGCAATACCCGCTGCGGTTGGGGCGGCCGCGTGAGGAAGTACGTAGCCGGTTGAAGCTGCAAACGGCCGTTTTTAATCCCTTCATTACCTTTGCCACCCACGAGGGGTTGGTGGTCGAAGCGGGGGCGTTGTTGCGCCAGCCCGATCATGCCATTCGTTTTACGGCCGGGCAGCAGGCGGCCATTGACCGGCTGCTGGCGCAGATGGCCCAGGCAGGTATCAATACGCCCAGTGTGAAGGAGTGCCAGACGGCCGTCGGCGAGGATGTGTATGCCGCCCTGGTGGAATTGGGCCAACTGCGCCCCATTAGCCATGATGTGGTGTACACGGCCGGGCAGTATGAATCCATCATCGGGCAATTGCAGGCGTTTTTGGCGGCGAACGGCCGTATCAACGCCGCCCAGGTGCGCGATGAATTCCAGACCAGCCGCAAATACGCCATCGCCCTGCTGGAACATCTGGATGAACAAAAGATCACCCGCCGTGTGGGCGATGAGCGGGTTTTGATGTAGTGTCAGGTATCAAGTGTCAGGTGTCAGGTATCATGCACATGGCACTTGCCACATGACACTTGACATTCCTTTGGAGGAAACATGGAATATCGTCAATTAGGAAATTCAGGGGTGCGCGTGTCCGTCATTGGCATGGGCACGAACCGGTTTGGGAATGTGGTAGGCCAGGAAACGGTGCAGACGATTTTGTCGGCGGCACAAGAACTGGGCATTAACTTTATTGATACGGCCGATGTGTATGCCAACGGCCGTTCCGAAGAAACGCTCGGCCACGCCCTGAAAGGCCGCCGCGACCGCTTTGTGCTGGCGACGAAGGTGTTCAACAAAACGGGGGATGGCCCCAATGATCATGGCGTCTCGCGTTACCACATCATGCATGGGGTTGAGGCCAGCCTGCGGCGGCTGCAAACCGACCATATTGACCTGTACCAGATGCACCGGTGGGATGAAACGACACCCATTGCCGAAACGATGCGGGCGTTGGATGACCTGATCCGCAGTGGCAAGGTGCGTTATGTGGGTGCGTCTGCTTACGCTGCCTGGCAGTTGGCCGAAGCCAACCTGCTGGCCGACCTGCGCGGCTGGTCGGCGTTTGTGACCATCCAATCCCATTACCACCTGTTGGAACGGGAGGTGGAAAAGGAAGTGCTGCCCTATTGCCGCACGCACAACGTCGGTTTCATCCCCTACTTCCCGCTGGCGGGCGGTTTCCTCACCGGCAAATACCGGCGCGGCGAGGGCGCACCGGCCGGTTCACGCGGCGAAAGCAGCGAATATGTGCAGCGATACATGACCGACGACAACTACACCATCGTGGAAAAGCTGACGGCCTGGGCGGAGGAACGGGATCATACGATGGGTGAACTGGCCCACGCCTGGCTGCTGGCACAGCCACAGGTCTGCTCCGTCATCTCCGGGCTAACGAAGCTGGAGCAGTTGCAGGCAAATGCAAAGGCCGGGGAATGGGCGCTGACGGCCGTTGAAACAGCCGAAATAAATGGGATATTAAACCCAACATAAAATAAAAACGGGTCTTCAGGATTTCATGGGGTCACGCCTATATCTGGTGTCAACCCATGAAATCCTGAAGACCCATAAAATTTGAGAATTGCTGCATACAACATAGTCTATGCTGCGCCCCCCTCTTTCTGTTATACTCCTATTGATTGTGAACAATTTTTAAGGAGTAGGGAAAAGGTTCTTGGAGTTTGTACATTCATCTCAATCAATCTCCAATCTCTACCTCAACCAGGCTCTCATCTCTACGGAGAAAAGACAATGAATCCATCCAATGTCAGCCGCTGGTTCGTGTATCTTCTCATTGGCGTGGCCATGATGGTGTTGCTGTGGAGCTACACCTCCACGTCAACGGAAAAGGCGGACATATCCATCAGCCAGTTGGCGCAGCAAATTAAGGCGAATGAAATAGAGGAGATCGTGGTGTCAGGCAACGGCCGTGTCATCACCATCACCTATGCCGACGCCAACCAGGCCGAATCAGAAGCCAGCATCAGCAACGTCAGTTCGCTGGAAGAAGTGCTGGCGTCCTATGGCATCAACCAGGAAGATTACGCCGACGGCCAGCCTACCATTACCTATGAAAGCCCTAGTCAGTGGGGCGGGCTGCTCACCACCGCCGGTTTATTCCTGCCCGCCATCATTATGATCGTCTTCATCTACATCATCATGCGGCAGGCACAGGGCAGCAACAACCAGGCCATGTCCTTCGGCAAAAGCCGCGCCCGCATGTTCACCGGCGACCACCCCACCGTCACCTTCAGCGACGTCGCCGGCTGCGATGAAGCCAAAGAAGAGCTACAAGAAGTCGTCGAATTCCTCAAAGAGCCAGAAAAATTCGTCAGCTTTGGCGCCCGTATCCCCAAAGGCGTCCTGTTAGTAGGCAGCCCCGGCACCGGCAAGACCCTCATGGCTAAAGCTGTCTCCGGTGAAGCGGGTGTGCCCTTCTTCTCTATCGCCGGTTCCGAATTTGTGGAAATGTTTGTGGGGGTGGGCGCCAGCCGTGTGCGCGACCTATTCGAGCAGGCCAAACGGCACAGCCCGTGCATCATCTTCGTAGACGAAATAGACGCCGTGGGGCGGCATCGCGGCGCGGGTCTGGGCGGCTCACACGACGAACGCGAACAAACCTTGAACCAGATTTTGGTGGAAATGGACGGCTTCGACACCGACACCCACGTCATCATCCTGGCCGCCACCAACCGGCCCGACATCCTCGACCCGGCGTTGATGCGCCCCGGCCGTTTTGACCGGCGTGTGGTCATTGACCGCCCCGACATTCGCGGCCGGGAAGCGATATTCAAAGTCCACCTGCGCGGCAAACCAGTCTCCTCCAACGTCAGCATCAGCACCTTAGCCAAGTCCACCCCTGGTTTTGTGGGCGCAGATATTGAAAACACGGTGAACGAGGCCGCCCTGCTCGCCGCCCGCCGCAACAAAAAGAGCATCGGCATGGCCGAATTCCACGACGCTGTGGAGCGCGTCCAGCTTGGCCCGGAACGAAAAAGCCGCGTCATCACCCCTGAAGAAAAAGAGGTGATTGCCTACCACGAAGCCGGTCACGCCCTGGTCAGCCACTTCCTGCCAGACGGAATGCCCCTGCGCAAAGTGACCATTGTGCCGCGCGGCATGGGGCTGGGACTGACCTGGTATATGGAAGATGACAAATTGCTACCCACCAAGTCTCAATTGAAAGCGCGCATCGCCGGGGCGTTGGGCGGCCGTGTGGCCGAAGAAGTTGTATACGGCGAGATCACGGCCGGGGCCAGCAATGATTTGCAGCAAGTGACCAAGATTGCCCAAACAATGGTGACACAATACGGCATGAGCGAAGAGTTGGGGCCACGTGTCTATGGACAAAAACAGGAGATGGTCTTTTTGGGGCGGGAAATCAGCGAACAACGTGATTATTCAGATGCGGTGGCCGAAAAGATTGACGGCGAGGTGCGCCAGATCATTGACACAGAGTATGAACGGGCGCGCCAGATTTTGACGGACAATCGGGCGGCGCTGGATCGGATCGCCACCACGCTGCTGGAAGTGGAAACGCTGGATGCGGATGAGTTTGTGGCGATTGTGGAGGGGCGAGAGTTGCCGGTCGGTGAGGCGCAGGCATCACGGCCCGAATCGCCGTCTAACGCCGAATCACAAAACGCCGCCGGTCGCGCCGCCCCCAAGTTAGACCCCTCACCTTCGCCAGCATAAATGGGGATTGGAGATTGGTTCAATCTTCAAAGATTGAACCAATCTTAACACAAGGTATGAGCAGTTCCCTGACGGACATTTTGGCGTTTATTAACGATCTGTTGCAGGCGGTGATCGTGATCTTTGGCACGGCCGTTGTCCTGTACAACCTGGGGCGCGCCCGCCGGGATCGTGTCACCCGTTCATTTTGTGCCCTCATCTCCTTTGTTATCATCACCTACTTTGCCGAAACGCTGGTCAGCCAGGCGTTATTGCCCGTGTCCGCCGAGATTTTGCTGCGGCTGGAATGGGTGGGCATTGCCATGGTACCGGCGGCGCAGTTCCATTTGTCCGACGCCTTGCTGGTGACGACGGGGGCCATTTCCCGCCGCCGCCGCTTGCTGGTACGCGCCGGGTACATCAGTGGTTTGGCGTTTTTGGGGCTAGTGCTGTTCACCGACGCCATTGTGGCTGCGCCGGTCAACCTGTTAATCAACGAGACACGCCATCTGGACGCCGGGCCGTTTTTTGCTGTATTTGTGATCTATTTCTGGGCCGTGACGGCCGCCAGCATTTACAACGTCTGGCGGGCGCGCCACCGCTGCCTGACGCGCACCACCCGCCAGCGTATGACCACCACGCTGCTCGTTTTTCTGGCCGCGCCGCTGGCCGTTTTCCCCTACCTGATTCTCAGCAGCAACGCGCCGCAGGGTGAACTGTCCATCTGGTTCTGGCTGGTGGTCATCACCGGCAATGTGGTGGTGGGCATTATGTTCGCCATTATGACCGCACACCTGATTTACTTCGGCGCGGCTTCGCCTGACCGGGTGGTGCGGGTGAAGTTGTTTAAGTTTATGGCGCGGGTGCCGATGGCGGCTTCGATTGTGTTGGTGGTGTATGTGCTGGTGCAGCGGCTGAGTCCGGGCATTGGTATTCCGGTGGAAACGGCCGTGGCCGTGGCCATCGTGGCCACCGTGATGCTGGTGGAGTGGGCGGTTCATGCGTACAAACGGCCGTTGGAACGCTTTTTCCATCTGAACAACGACCCCGACGTGCAGCGCATCCAACAGTTGGGCGAACGCCTGCTGACCACCAGTGACCTGCATCAATTTCTGGAAAGCATCCTGGCTGCTACCTGCGAAGCGATGCGCACGCCCACTTCCTTTGTGGTTTCCCTCACCGCCACCGGGCCACAAATTGAATCCATTGTTGGCCCGCTGACCGAGCCGGAAACGCTGCTGCAACAGAACGGATGGCATGAATTAACCCACGCGAATGGGGAAGAAGTGACCGATTTGCAGATGATGGAGGGGTTCATTGTGTGGCAGGAGTATTGGCTACGGCCGTTGCACAGCCGCCACCGGGATGATTTGCTGGGCATTTTGGGCATCCGCGCCCGCGCCGCCGCCCCCGACCTGACCGACCAGGAGTGGCGGATTCTGGACAATCTGGAAGACCAGATCGCCGCGGCGCTGGAAGACCGCATCTTGCAGCAGGAAGTGTTTGCGGCCGTGGAAGGGTTGCTGCCGCAAATTATCGCCTTGCAGCAGCGGCGCAGTGAAGCGACATTTGGCGGACTGCCGGTGTTCACGGCCGTGACCCCCGCCGACGCCGTGGTTAATGACCCCGATTTTAACAGCATGGTGCGGGATGCCTTGCGCGACTATTGGGGCGGCCCCAAGCTGACCAAAAGCCCGCTCATGCGGCTGCGCATTGTGCAGCAGGCCATGGAAGAGCACGACGGCAACGCCACCAAAGCGTTACGCGCTATCCTCAGCGACGCCATCGAACTGCAAAAACCGGAAGGGGAGCGCAACCTGACCACCGGCGAGTGGATTCTCTACAACATCCTGGAACTAAAGTTTGTGCAGGGACAGCGGGTGCGTGATGTAGCCCGCCGCCTGGCGATGAGCGAGTCTGACCTTTACCGCAAACAGCGGGTAGCCATCGAAAACGTGGCCAGCACCATCAGCGAATTAGAAAAAGCCGCCCTGAGTGGGGCGGCTTCGTCTGTGGCGGATGATTTTCTTGAACCGGCGCTTACGGAGAGCGTAATCGGTAATCCGTAATCCGTTCACCCTTTCACCTTGTCACCCCCTCATCTTGTCACCTTGTCACCCAACGCCGCCAGCACCACCTGGGCCACATCTTGCACTTGCATCGGTTCACCCTTTTCGCGGTTGGCGTCTTTCATCATGGTGGCGCAGAAGGGACAGCCGACGGCGAGTGTGGTTGCCTCGGTAGATTGGGCTTCGGCGAAACGGGTGGCGTTCACGGCCGTGCCGCCATGCTCCTCCTCCTTCCAATACTGTGCCCCACCCGCGCCACAACAGAAAGAGTCACGGCCGTGACGCCCCATCTCCAGCAACGTCACTCCCGCTTTTGCCAGCGCCTCACGCGGTTCGGCAATGACGCCATTGTGCCGCCCCAGATAACAGGGGTCATGGTAGGTTACTTTTTCCAGTATCTGGCCGTTTAGCCTGAGCTTGCCTTTCCCCACCAGGTCAGCAATCAACTGGGTGTGGTGGAACACCTGATAATGGCCGCCTAACTCGCCATACTCCTTGCCAATGGTGGTGAAGCAGTGCGGGCAACTGGTAACGATGCGCTTTTTGTCTGCACCCGCCGCATTGAGCGTCTCAATGTTGCCCTGGGCCATCTCGTAAAAGAGGTACTCGTTCCCGGCCCGCCGCGCCGAATCGCCGGTGCAGCTTTCCGAATCGCCCAAGACGGCAAAGCTGACACCTGCTTCGTGCAAAATGGTGGCCACGGCGCGGGTCACTTCTTGGGCATCCGGGTTAAAGGCCCCGGCGCAGCCCACCCAGAGCAAGTACTCATAATCGGGGTTCTCTTCGACCAGGGGGACGGCAAATGGCAGCGGTTCGGCCCAGGCCATACGGCCGTCGGTGGACTGCCAGGGATTGCCCATGCGCTCCATGCCCACAAACGCCCCCTTCAACTGCGCTGGGAAGGCGCTGCTCATCAACACCTGGTCGCGGCGCATATCCATGATGTCCAGCATGGGCGCGTTACCCACCGGGCACACTTCGATGCAGTGGCCGCAGGCCGTGCAGGCCCACAAGGCGCTTTCGCTGATGACGGAACCAAGCAGGGGGATGGGTTCTGCACTTCCTCCTGCCAGCCCGGCCATATCATTGCGATATAAATACCGCTTGTTAATTTCGATGGCGGCCGGTGATAGCTCCTTGCCGGTATTGTAGGCCGGGCACACCTCCTGGCAGCGGTTACACATGATACATGCAAAACCATCTAGCAGTTGCTTTTGGCTCAGGTCAAACAATGTGCCCGCGCCAAACTGCTCAATGCTCTCATCTTCAAAGTTGAGCGTGTGCATTTCCCCCAAATAATTGCGCTCCGGCTGCACGGTGAAGTTGAGTGGCCCCATAAACAGGTGCGCATGTTTGGTGTAGGGGAAATAGGGCAAAAAGATGACAATCAAACCAACAGCAACCCACCAGCTAAAATGCCACAAGGTCGTCCAGCCCTCTGGCCCCATTCCACTCAACAAGGTCTGGGCAAGGAGGGTGGCGGTGGGCTGCCAGGGATCGCTGCCCCCATCCAAAGCAACCAGCGACGCTGACGCAATTTGCCGAAAACCGATGTGCAGGAAGATGAAAAGAATGACGATGAAGGAGTCGCGCATGACCGCGCCGCCGCGTACATCCGGGTGCAGCAGCACATTCTCCCGCGCTTTCAGCGCCGGGTCGCCAAAGGCAAACCGGCGCAGCAAGAAGTAGACGAGGCCAATGAGTACCAACGTGCCAAAAATGTCGGCCGTCAGTTGGTACAGGTTGCCGATGATGTTATCAGGCACATGGAAGCCGGTGATCAACCCTTCGGCCACTTCCACACCATTTACCAGCAGGTAGAAGATGAACCCCCAGGCGACCAGGTAATGGAAAAAGGAGGTGCGGCGGCGGTGGCGGATGATGCGCCCCTGGGAAAAGAGGGCAACGACACCTTCGCGCAGGCGGCGGATTACCTGGTCTGTGCCTAACTGACCCTGACCGCGCAAGATAATGCGGGCCATCAGGCCAAAGGTGTTGATGGTGGCGACAATGCATACGATCAATAGAAAAACGAAGGCGGTTTTTTCAAATGGGGATAACATATGCTTCTTCCCTCCTTGTGGGATTTACCGATGGTGGCAAAAGTCTATCATAGGGAAACAGGTCTGCAACCTCGTGTGTTTTTGCTTTGTAGCCCAATTGTATCCTGACCTGTGACGCAGTGCATCACTGCTTCTTTCATTTTGCCCCAACAGTGATAAATGTCCTGCAAATTTGGTGACGTTCCCCCTTCTAGCCATATCCAAAAATCTGGCATTATTTACTCAGTACATCAACAATCAACTCCCAATTCTTTATACCTACTCCCCATTTCGGCAAACAAACCACGCTAAGACAAGGAGCAAAATAATGTCTGAAAATAATGCGACCATTCATGGCTCTATCGGTCTGGAAACACATGGCCTGAGCAATCTAAAAACCGTTTACTGGAATCTACCCACGCCATCCCTCTATGAAGAATCACTCAAGCGGCATGAAAGCATCATGTCCCATCTGGGGCCGCTGGTGGTACGCACCGGCCAATTTACCGGCCGTTCTCCTAACGACAAATTCATCGTCAAAGAACCCCACAGCGAAGGGAGCATCTGGTGGGGCAAAGTGAATCGGCCGTTTGAAGCCGACCGTTTTGAGGAACTGCACCGCCGTATGGCCTCCTACTTGCAAGGCAAAGATGTCTTTGTGCAGGATTGCTGGTGTGGCGCGGACCCT
>CAYXUZ010000017.1:55301-58398 GCA_964467705.1 uncultured Ardenticatenaceae bacterium
GTGCGGGTGATCACCCAATATGCCTGGCACAGCCTCTTTGCGCACAATATGTTCATCCAGGCTACGCCGGACGAACTGGCAACCTTTCAGCCGGAGTTTGTGATCATTGATTGTCCCGGTTTCCATGCTTTCCCCGATTACGACAAGACCCGTTCGGATGTGTTCATTCTGGTGGATTTTGATAAGAAAATGGTGCTGATTGGTGGCACGGAGTATGCTGGGGAGATCAAGAAGTCGGCGTTCACAGCCATGAATTACTTCCTGCCCTTTAAGGATGTGATGCCCATGCACTGCTCAGCCAACATTGGGCCAAATGGGGACACGGCCGTATTCTTTGGACTCAGTGGCACCGGCAAAACCACCCTCTCGGCCGATGCCTCGCGCACGCTGATTGGCGACGACGAACACGGTTGGAGCGATAACGGCATCTTCAACTTTGAAGGCGGCTGTTATGCCAAAGTGATCCGGCTGGACCCCGATGGTGAGCCGGAAATCTACGAAACGACGCGGCGGTATGGCACCATTTTGGAAAACGTGGGCATTGACGTGAACACGCGGCGGCTGGATTTGGATGACGCCTCATTGACCGAAAATACGCGGGCGGCCTACCCCATTTCCCACATCCCCAACGCTTCCCGCACCGGGCGCGGTGGGCATCCCCAGAACATTATCTTCCTCACGGCCGATGCCTTTGGCGTACTGCCGCCCATTGCTAAACTGACGCCGGAGCAGGCGATGTATCACTTTATCTCCGGCTACACGGCGAAGGTGGCGGGCACGGAACGGGGGGTGACAGAACCGCAGGCCACGTTTAGCGCCTGTTTTGGTGCGCCGTTTATGGCCCAGCACCCCAGTGTGTATGCGGAATTGTTAGGCAAGAAGATTGCCGAACACCAGGTGCAGTGCTGGCTGGTGAACACCGGCTGGACGGGCGGGGCGTATGGCGAAGGGCATCGGATGAAGCTGGCGCACACGCGGGCGACGGTGAATGCGGCTCTGGACGGCCGTCTCGCCCATGCTACTTTCATCACCGACCCCATCTTTGGCCTGCAAATCCCCACCTCCTGCCCCGGTGTACCGGCAGAGGTCTTGCAGCCACGCCAGACGTGGGCTGACCCGGATGCGTATGATGCCCAGGCGCAGAAGCTGGCGGCCATGTTTATTGAGAATTTCAAACAATTCGCAGAGCAGACAGCAACGGCCGTTGCTGCGGCTGGCCCACAAATTTAATAGGAAGTGGCAAGTTGCAGGTGGCAGGTAAATCTGCCACTTGCAACTTGCCACCTGCCACCTGCCACCTATCAGTATAAAATAGGGGCATGTCTCTCATTACCGGCCCCGGCCACAGCCATCCCATTGGCGCCACCGTGCAGCGCGGCGGCGTCAATTTTTGTTTATATTCGCGCAACTGCACGGCCGTTGAACTTCTCCTGTTCGACGACGCCAACGATGCCCACCCCCGCCACACCATTCCGCTCGACCCCTTTTTCAACCGCACCTTTCATTACTGGCACGTCCTGGTGCCCGGCATTGGCGCGGGACAGGTATATGGCTTCCGGGTGCATGGGCCATTTGCGCCCGAACAGGGGCAGCGATTTGACGCGCAAAAGGTGCTGCTCGACCCCTACGGCCGTGCCCTGGCTACCCCCCACCACTTCAGCCGCGATGCCGCCAAACGTCCGGGGGATAATACGGCCGTGGCCCTCAAAAGCGTCGTCACCAGCCCCCACAGTTACGATTGGGAAGGGGACGAGCCGCTGCACCGCCCCTTCAACCAGACCATCATCTACGAAATGCACGTCGGCGGCTTCACCCGCCACCCCAATTCCGGCCTGCCCCCGGAAAAGCGCGGCACCTACGCCGGGCTGGTGGAGAAAATCCCCTACCTGCAAAGCCTGGGCATCACGGCCGTAGAACTGCTGCCTGTTTTTCATTTTGACGAAGAGGATGCGCCGAACGGCCGTGTCAACTATTGGGGCTACAGCCCCATCTCCTTCTTCGCCCCCCACGCCGGTTACAGCCACAACAAAGAGCCGCTGGGCGTACTCGACGAATTCCGCGATATGGTCAAATCCCTGCACCGCGCCGGCATCGAAGTCATCCTCGACGTGGTCTATAACCACACCGCCGAAGGCGACCACACCGGCCCCACCTACTGCTTCAAAGGGCTGGGCAACCGCGCCTACTACATCCTCACCAAAGACAAAAGCCGCTACGCCAATTACAGCGGCACCGGCAATACCCTCAACGCCAATCACTCCATGGTACGCCGCCTCATCCTGGACAGCCTGCACTACTGGGTAGAAGAGATGCACGTAGACGGCTTCCGTTTCGACCTGGCCTCCATCCTCTCCCGCGACGAAGACGGCTACCCGTTGGCCAATCCACCCATCCTCTGGGACATAGAAACCGACCCCTGCCTGGCCGGTACCAAACTGATTGCCGAAGCCTGGGATGCAGGCGGACTCTACCAGGTAGGCTCATTTTTAGGGGACAAATGGAAGGAGTGGAACGGCCGTTTCCGCGACGACACCCGCGCCTTCTTCAAAAGCGACCCCGGCATGGTGGGCAAAATCGCCTCCCGCTTCCTGGCCAGTCCCGACCTTTACGGCCACGAAGGGCGCGAACCGGAACAAAGCATCAACTTCGTCACCTGCCACGACGGCTTCACCCTCAACGACCTCGTCTCCTACAACGAAAAACACAACGAAGCCAACGGCGAAAACAACAACGACGGCCACAACTACAACCTCAGTTGGAACGGCGGTGTAGAAGGGCCAACCGACGATCCGGCCATCGAAGCCTTACGCATCCGCCAAATCAAAAACTTCTTCACCCTCAACCTGCTCTCTCTGGGCATCCCCATGCTGCTCATGGGCGATGAAGTCCGCCGCACCCAACACGGCAACAACAACGCCTACTGCCAGAACAATGAACTCAGCTGGTTTGACTGGTCCCTGCTGGCCAAAAATGGCGAAATCTTCCACTTCGTGCAGCAGCTCATCGCCCTGCGCCAGAGCCTCAGCATCTACTCCCGCCCCCGCCAGATCAGCCTGGTAGACCTGCTGCACCAATCCCGCATCGAGTATCACGGCCT
>CAYXUZ010000018.1:0-47216 GCA_964467705.1 uncultured Ardenticatenaceae bacterium
GCGTGCAAGACCGCTGGGTCGGTCACATCGAAGGCACACGGGAATACACTCACCTGCCCATCCAAAATCCGATGGATTGGGACAAACTCGAACCGCTTGACCCTACTCAGGGGATGCTGGCTAAACAAATTGAGGCGCTGCGGCTGATTGGCATGGCAATGGGTGAAGAGACGCCCTTTATCACCACCATCTTTTCACCGCTCTCCCAGGCTAAACATCTGGCGGGCAACGAACGGATGCTGAGCCATTTGCGCGCCCACCCGCCGCGTTTCCGCCATGCCCTGGAAGTGATCACCGAAAGCACCATCCGCTTTATTGAGGCCGCCAAAACAACTGGCATCAGCGGCATTTATTACGCCGTGCAACACGCCCGCTACTCACAGATGAGCAAGGAGGAGTTTTTGACCTACGGCCGTGACTACGACATCCGCATCCTCACCGCCGCCAGCGACCTCTGGCTGAACATCGTCCATCTGCATAGTACCGATCTCATGTTTGACCTGGCGGGCGAATATCCGGCGGCCGTGGTCAACTGGCATGATCGGGAAACGGGCTGGCGGCTGGCCGATGGCTTGCAATGGATTCAAGGCGCGGCCAGCGGCGGTGTAGACCATTGGACACTGCACCAGGAATCCCCGGAGGCAGCTCTGGCCGAAGCCAAAGACGCACTGATGCAAACCAACGGCCGTCGCCTCATCCTGGGCACCGGCTGCGTGATCATGACCACCACCCCGCAACGCAACATCCGCGCCCTGCGCGAATTTGTCAATGGTGATAAGTGACGGGTTCCCGTCACTTATCACCATTATCGAACGATGCAACACCAGATCAACCCCACTGAATTTGGCCCCCGCGGGCAGGCAATGGCCGATGCCGTGCAATCCTGCGTTCACTGCGGCTTTTGCCTGGCCGCCTGCCCCACCTACGCGGTGTTGGGAGAGGAGATGGATTCGCCGCGCGGCCGCATTGTGCTGATGAAAAATGTGCTGGAACACAATCTGCCCGTCACCGAGGCGCAGCCGCACATTGACCGCTGCCTGGGCTGCCTGGGTTGCGTGCCTGCCTGTCCGTCTGGTGTGCCCTACGGCGACCTGCTGCTGGGCTACCGGGGGATGGTGGAGGCGGAACGATCACGGCCGTTGCTGGATACCACTGCTCGCCGCTTGATCATCGAGACTTTGCCCTACCCCACGCGCTTTCGCACGGCCGTGCGCACCGGCAAAATTGGTAAAACGATACAACGCGCTCTGCCATCTCAGTTTCAGGGCATGTTAAACATGCTGCCGGGCAAATTGCCCGCTGCCAAACCGTTGCCAACCGTTTATCCGGCGCGGGGGACGCGCCGGGCGCGGGTGGCGCTGCTGGCGGGCTGTGTACAGCAGGTGTTGGCCCCGGAGATCAATTGGGCCACGCTGCATGTGCTGGCGGCCAACGGCGTGGAAACAGTCATCCCCGCCGGGCAGAATTGCTGCGGCGCGATTTTGATGCACATTGGTGAATTGGAACGGGCGCAAAAACTGGCGCAGCACAACATCGAATGTTTCCCGGCGGATGTGGATGCGGTATTGACCAATGCTGCCGGTTGTGGCTCTGGGATGCGCGAGTACGGGCTGCTGTTTGCGGGTACGGCCGTTGCTGAACAGGCCACCACCTTCGCCCACAACGTGAAGGATGTGACCGTTTTTCTGGCGGAATTAGGCTTACAGCCGCCACCAGGGCTGCCCCAACCGGTGCGGGCTGTCTATCAGGATGCCTGCCATTTGCGCCATGCCCAGGGGGTGATGAGTGCGCCGCGACAATTGCTGACGGCCGTGCCCAATCTGACTTTGCTGGAATTAGACGATGGTGGATTGTGCTGTGGCTCGGCGGGCACATACAACCTGGATCAGCCCAAAATCGCGGCCGAACTGGGCCGCCGCAAAGTGGAGCGCATCCAGCAAACCAGCGCCGAAGCCGTCATTTCCGGCAACATTGGCTGCATCACTCAGATACAAACTCACCTGAGCCAGCCGATTCCGGTCTGGCATACGATGGCGGTTTTAGCGGAGAGCTACAAGCGACATGAGGCGTGAGGTCTTCTCAATCACGCCTCATAAACTCCCCGGAAAGCCAAAAAGCCCCCGGCTGTTGCCGGGGGCCATTATTTTCGTCAGCGAAGGGACACCCTCTTTCTAATTTTTATCAGGCGTTAGGCTGTGCCCTTTGACCGCAAGTTTTCACTTCGTCCAGGCCGCCTTCCGACCGTCAAGGGGTTTTTTTATCTTTTAGGTGTCCCCTCGATACAAGATTAAGTATAGGGAATCGCCGAGGAATTGCTGGCGCGTAGCCTACAAACAGGTTGTAAATTCGTTAGCAACGGCCGTGTACTTCACCACGCAAGCATAAACAAAGCACAAAGTTATTCTCTTCGACATCCGATTTTTCTAAAAAATCGGATGTCTACCGGCAGCTATGCAGGTGCAAATGGCGCTTCTGTGACCAGGTGGGCTACCAACAACTTGAGGTAGAAAACGGGCAAGAACCACTCCAGGCCAGGCGGCCGCGGCAGGATATAAAATGCCAGGAGCAAGGCAAGGAGATAGAGGGTGTAGGCAAACGGCCGTTGCAAATACAGTGGCGCCTTCAAGATCAAAACAGCCGCCAACATGAGATAACCGTACACTACCATCGCGTAGGCCCAATCGCCACCCAAAAATAGCCAGGCAATCAACAGCGGGTGCAAAAAATGCACGGCCACAAATTGCAGATGGTCGCGGAATGTCGCTTCCGGTCGGTGATACCAACGTTTAGCTGTGGCCGTGGCATTGGTAATCACCCCGCCTACCAGATCAAACGCCAGCAGCGCCGCCACCAATAGCTGCATCGTTGACCAGCCCAGGTCGGCATAAATGGCAAAAACCGGGGCAGCAATACCCGCCATGACAGTCGGGATGAGCATCAGCCATTGTTCCGCATCGGTCGCGCCTGGCCCTACAAACTTATCCCACGCTCCCGCCAGCCCAGGGCGTGGTTTTGGTGGTATCCAGTCAACAGGGTTATGCGTCATGTTGTCTTCCTCGTGGCTTAAAGGCAACGACCGGTACGTAATCATGCCCCATTTTGTAGAAGTTCTCGTCTGTGCCATCCACCCGTTCTCCCAGCAAGAAGCGGCCCAAGTTTTTAGCAGCTTTTGGATGTTGGTGGGCATAGGCGACAATTTTCTGGCCTGATTCCTGGGGGGAAAGGAACACGGCCGTGACCGCCATCACCTTTCGCCCCACTTGAATGGTGACTGCCGGCGTCTTTTGCAAATTTTGGAACCAGTCAGACTGGCGACCAAAGCCAGAGGCCACATAAAACGTGCCCGATGCCTCATCATGGGCAATGACTTCGAGCACCGCCTGCCGCGGTTGGCCACTCTTGCGCCCCACATGGTTCAAGAGCAACATCCGCTTACCAAACAAACCTCCAAGCCCTAATCGGTATACATAAATACCAGACCGAAACATCCATTTCTTCCAGCCGACGGGAACTGTTGCTCCTTCATGCTTCACACGCAGTTACTCCTCGGCCAACAAGGCCACATCAGCTACTTCCACTTCAAAGCCGTGACCGGAAAAGACCAGACTTATGCTTTCAATCAAACGGGGAGGCAAACGGCCGTGCCGCGCCAACTCCTCCCGAAAATCAGCGATCTCAAAAAAATAATCCTGCTGTAATGGCACACGAATGTGTGGCCCTTGCACCATCGCACAGGTGGTGCAGCTATCTGGCGTCAGGTTCGGGTCAACTTCGCCGGTGGCGTAAAATCCCTGCTGCCAGGTATTGCTGGCGCCGGCCTCATCCACATAGTTCACGCGCACAAACAAAGGACACTCGCTACCCTTCACGCCACAAACGCCCAACGTCTCATTCAAAATGCGAAACGTGAGCAGCAGCCGCAGCGAAGATAGTTCGCTGACATCCTGGTTAATAACCTGCCGCAGCGATACTTCAGCGTGCCCAATACCCTGGCGGGTGATATTCAGCCGGGGTTTGCCCCCAACATCCAATGTGCGCACCTGACCCTCTGGTTGGGCCGCCCGTTCCACAATCCAGGGATTCAAAATCCACTGCTCTCGACTTTGCGCGAAGTCGCCATTGTGAATGAGATTACGCTCTTTACCTAGCGGACCTTCCGGCGGCCCGCCGGTGGGAATGCGGGCACGAGACTCCGGCTGCAACGCCAATAGCTCACCGGCGGCCACAATATCTGCCTGGCCGTCCTGCACCGTCACCTGAGTATCTTCCGTCGTCACCACGACCGCATATTGGCCTGGTTCGGCAATCAAGACCTCGCCTTGTGGCGTCACTAATTGCACCGTAAACGGCCGTTCCTCCATCTCAGCTATATTTAAGCGAATACGGCCATCATCCAGACGTGCTACCAGGGTACGGTCGTGGCCACTTACCCCAAAACGAGGCGTCTCCGCTTCCAGTAAATGCAAATCGGTATTGCTATACACCTGAAAAGAGGCTAATACTTGCTCACTTTCTGGTGGTCGCACAGAGACCAAAGCTGTCGCCGTGTTACTTGTCAGCATATGCTCACCGCCTGTCATGCGTTGCCCATCGTCGCCGACAATTACCGCCCGACGGCCGCCCCCTTCGTCATCAATCCCCACCGTTCCCTGATTCGCCTGCACCAACACATCCAACGGCCGTGTCGCGTTTTGCAGATAAGCATTCACCAGCACCGGTGTACTGATGCAAAGCAGCGTAAAAATAGCAAAGCTGACAACCAACACCGTCCAGGCCGTGCGCTGCCGTTCCAGACTCAACTTTTCATCTAATAACATCTCTCACCACCGAATATCAAACCGGCTAAATTCGCCGGTCGCGTCCGACCACTCCATCTCCACATCTGTAACATGAGCCATGGCCGGGCCGTGCTGTAAAAAGGCCACCAACTGCTGCAAGACCTGTTCGTCTCCTTCGGCCACCACCTTCACCCCACCATCGGGCCGGTTTGCCACCCAGCCCACCAACCTCAACCGCTGCGCTTCCAGCCGGGTGTAATGGCGAAACGAAACGCCCTGAACACGGCCGTAAACAATCGCTGTCAATCGTTTCATCCTGCCTGCCTCTTTCCCATCTCTCGCAGCAATCGCCCCGGCAAGGTGGGGCCTTCATAAATAAGCGCGGTGTACAACTGCACCAGGGTCGCGCCCGCATCCAGTTTGGTGCAAATGTCGGCCGCCGTAAAAATGCCGCCCACGCCGATGATGGACAAACGGCCGTTCGTTTGCCGGTGAATATGCGCAATGATTTCGGTACTGCGCTCGGCCAACGGCCGTCCACTCAAGCCACCCACTTCCTCTGATGCCGCCGACAGCAATCCGTCTCGGTTCAAGGTGGTATTTGTGGCGATGATACCGTCAATAGCAGCGTCTTGCACGGCCGTTAATATCTCATCTATTTCCGCCCAACTCAGGTCAGGCGCAATTTTTACCAGCAAGGGCCGAGGGGAGATTTGATACTGGTAGGCCAGTTTTTGGTTTTCAGTGGTCAACGCCCGCAGCAAATGGCCCAAATAATCACCCCCCTGCAAATCTCGCAGACCGGGTGTGTTGGGCGAGCTGATATTCACCGCCAGATAATCGGCATACGGGTACACCGCCTGCATGACGGCAATGTAATCCTGGTCTGCTTCCTCTAATGGCGTTTCTTTCTGTTTACCCAGGCTGACGCCCAGAATGAAGTCACGTTTTTGTTGGGTGAGTGCTTTGAGGCGGGGCACGGCCGTTTCTACCCCCTCGTTTGGGAAACCCATGCGGTTGATGAGCGCCCCGTCCAGCGGCAAGCGAAAGATGCGTGGGCGGGGGTTGCCCGCCTGGGGCCGGGGCGTGAGCGTGCCCACTTCCACATGTCCAAAACCAAGTGCTGCCAGACCGGCCGCCACGCGCACCTCCTTATCAAACCCCGCCGCCATGCCCAGCACATTGGGAAAGGTTAAACCAAACAGTTTGACCGGCTGATGGGGAATCTTACCGGCCAGGCGATGCAAAAACGGCCGTCCCGCCCAACTCTGCCCATATGCCAGCAGCGACACCGTGTGCTCATGCGCCGTTTCCGGGTCCACCTGGCTCAACAGTGGAAAAACAAGTCGTTTATACATACCCTCGATTATACGGATCGTAATCCGTTATCGGTAATCCGTTATCCGTCCATCGAACTTCGGATTACGGGTCACGGTTCACGGCTCACCGATACACCCCTTCAACAATCACCTCTCCCTCGCGCAGTTCCAGGCGGGTCAGTTCAATGGGTAGTTGCAGGTTGTCATAGGCCGACTGCGCCCGCGCCACCATCTCCACCAGGAAATCGGGCGCAGTGGCGCCGCCCATGCCCAACTCCTGAATGTGACCAACCGGTTTGCCATCTACTATGGTGACGGTGGCACGGCCGTACACCGGCGTCCGTAATCCCCCCACATGCAGCAGCCCCCGCCCCACCACCCCATCCCGGTGAATCTCCACCTGTGGATGGCTGAAGGGCAGGTTGGGGCGTGGCTCGATAAACCAGGCAATCGTCTCCGCCGCGATCTGGTCGGTAATCACCAATTGGAAGGGTTCGCCGATAGCATCCCGCGCTCGCCAGTGCGCCCGCACCTCGGCAATTTCCGGGTGCAAAATCGGCGCCGCCTTCGGCCAATCTACCCGCCCCGCCACCAGCAGCCAGGCAAAGCCATTCGTCAGCAGCAGTGCCAGCGCAATCCACAGATTCCTAGAGGTTAGTGATTTTTTCATCATCTTTATGGGTAATCCGTAACCCGTGAGCGGAAGTCGGATTACGGGTTACGGATTACGTTTTACTCCCAATGTTCCAGCAGCGCCCGCACCTCTTTGGAGAAGCCGCGCACTTTGTCCAGGCGGCGTTCCAGGGCGATGCCCGCCGCTCCCAGAAACGCGCCCAACAGCAGCAGCACGTAGGTATTGGCCGCCAGCAGGGGTTCAACGAGTTGTCCGGCTACGGCCGTGACCACCCCACCTACCCCCGCATACAGCAACCGCCGCAGCCGCCGCATACTGCCAAACCAGGCGACCAGCAGTCCTTCGCCCATCATCACCAGGGCATAGACGCCGCCATACGGCCCAAACGACTGCCAGAAGGCCGAGCCAAACAGTAGCAGCAGCGCCGCCCGGTCAATCCAGCGCGCCAGCCCGCGACTGCCCCAGTTCCATTCCGCCCACCCCACGCCGAGCAGATAGAACCCGGCGGGGATGGCGTACAATTGCAACTCCTGACGGCCGCTCAGGAAATAGAGCCAACCACTCCATGCCGCCAGCAGCATCAGTACCGCGCCGTAGCCCAACCAGCGCCACCGCTCCACCAGTGCGGCCGTCAGATAAAACAGCCCGGCCAACGCCAGCGTCAACAGCCACGCCTGAATGTCGGCCGCAGGTGTGGTCGCCTCCACTATCCAGTCAAACAGCATGAAACTGGCTAAAAAGTCATTGAAGGCCACCACCAGTACCGCTACGGATAACAGCCAGCCCCCAAGATAGAGCGGCCAGGCCCATACATAAGGCAGCGTAGGGGTGATGGGGAGATTGAGAGTTGGATCAATAATTTTGAACTGCTTTAAGCGCAGCCAGCCGCCCGGCACACCATAAGCCAATGCCAACAGGGCAAAGGCAGGCAGGCTTTGTGGGAAGGGGATTTGCAACCAGGCCATCAGTTGGGCTAACGCCAGCACGCCCAATGACAGCGTAACCAGCGCCAAAAAGTTATCCAGCCATACTGTAGCCAACACCGCCAGCAGCAGCACATGGGTCAGCGTCACGGCCGTGCCCGCCCCACCCGCCACCACTGCCAACATCTGCCCAAAGGCCACATTCAGCACCAGCAGCATATACAACGGCCGGGACCAGCCATCCCGCGCCCCCAAAAAGCAGGGGCTTTCGCCGCCCACCCGTTGCAGCGTCAGCGCCACCGCCGCCGTCAACACGGTCATCGGTAAAAAGGCCAGCGCCACTTCTCCGGGTGCGTCCGTCCAGCCAGACCAACGGATAACGGCCGCCCAGCTCAATTGCAGCCAGCCCCAGGCCAGCAGCAGCCACACCTGCCGCCGGAAACGGAACAGGTAATAAGCGAACACGGCCGTGCCTGCCGCCAACACCAGCAGCCACACCGCCGCGTTGATCATCGCCAGCCCGGCGCTGGCTACCACCCCCAGCAACGCCACCGCATACAACGCCCAGCTCCACCACTGTAAAAAGTGCAGTGGCCCGGATGATTGCCAGAGCGTGGCAATCATGCGCAGCCGTCCCATCTTCTCGGCTTCGACCAAGTCTGGTTCCGTGCCCCAGTGGGCATCCAGCCAGCGGGCCAGCGCCAGCGCGGCCACGATGCCCGGCCACAAGGCTACCCCCAAACCTTCATCCCGTGCGCCAGACAACAGCCAGCCAGTGACGTAACAAACGGCCGTCAACCCCACTGCCAGATGATACACCACCGGCCAACGCTGCCACACGGCCGTAACCACCCAGATGCCCGCCACCAAACCATACCCCACAAACATGCCCAACCGCGTTTCGCCACTGAGAATCAGGCCGACTACGCTCCAAATGAACAGCATCACCAGCAACGGTGGTATGTAAGCTGCCAGTTTGCGCCGGGTCAACAGCCAGGCCAGCGCCAGGAACAACCCGCTCACGCCGATATACAGCCAGCCATAAGCATAAGGCCGATAAATCCCCAGTTCCGTCAGCACAAATGCCCCGGCCAGTGGAAATGTGACCGTGCCTGGATACCACCAGCGCGGTTCGCGGAACAGCCAGACGGACAACACCGCCAGCCCGGTATCAAACAGCAACGCGCCAATGAGTACGGGCCGGTCGCCAATGACGAGCAAGGTGCCCACAACGGCCGTGCCATACGCCATGATGTAAAACGGCCACCGATAGCCGGGTACGTACCGGGAAATCCAGCGCCCGGCCGCCAAAAGGGGCAACACAAACGCCAGGATCAGCAGGCCAACAGCCGTCCATGTCCATCCCGACCAGAGCCAGGCCAGCCCATACGCCGCCCACAGCGGCAGCAAAAAGAGCAGCGGATACCAGAAGCGAGCCGACGGCGATTTAGTTTTGTCACGAAAATGGGCGTCCATCCACACGGCCGTGCCATAAAAAAGTAGCCCCAACGTCACGGTGCTGACCGACACCTGCGCATTCCAACACCCCCACAGCAACGCCACGGGCGCAATCAGATGAGCCATCACCAACGGCGGGCGGCTCCACCAGCCCGGCCCCAGCCGCCACTTCAGCAGCAGGCCAATACCCAGAAGCGCCAGCGCCAATAGCATCCAGTTCATGCCATACCAGCGCAGCAGGGGCGGCGACCAGACATACCAGCCGCGCCCAATCAGCAGCGTCCAGGGAACGATGATGAGCAAGGCAGCCAGCCAGCCAAACCGCTCCTGACGATAGAGCCGCGCCGCCAGCGCATACAGCCCCACCAGCAGCAGCAAGGCCACCATACTCCACGTTTCCCGCACTGGCCCCCCACCTAACCAGAGCAGATTACGCACCAGCGCCAGCCCGATAACACCTGCCGAAACCAGCCAGCCAGAGTAGAGCAACGGCCGTCGGTACACCTGCCACACCAATCGCCACTGCCCACCCCGCCGCTGCATCAGCCAGTATGACAGCCGCTCGGCCAACACCAGGCCAACTGCCAGCAGCGCCGCCAGCGCCGCCGACCGCCCCGTGCCATGACTGTACGCTTCCACAATCAGTCCGACCCCGGCCACACCCAACCAGACGCCGACAAAGGCCAGACCTTCTTGAGGCCGGGGCAGCCAGGCCGCCGCCAGATAAAAAGCAGCCAATGGCAGCAACAGCCAGCCCATCGTTAACTGTGTGCCGGTAACCAGGCCAATGAGCAAGGCTGTTACCGCGCTGAGATGCGCGGCCGTGTACCAGGCGCGTCTGCCCATCTGGATGCGCGTGGAAATCCAGAGCAGCGCCCAGGCTACGGCCGTGTAAACCAAAGATAACGTGGGGGATGGGGCACGGCCGTTTGTCCACCAGACCCACACCCAGGGCAAAATCGCCAGCGCCGCTCCCCAATGGAACAGATTCACACCCCATCGGGCTAACGGCCGTGCCGCCAATAATGCCAACACCCCGGCCGTCTCTATCTGCACCAGATACGCCAGCCAGACGTTCACGCCAATCCAGTTGAGCAGGGCATAACTGAGCAGCGGTAGGTCATTCAGCAGCAGCGGCGGCAGGAGGGAGAGGGCGGCAAAAAGGTAGCCAGCGCCAAAGAGGGGAGTGGTGAACTGGGAGAGTGAGAGACTGGGAGATTGGGTGGCTTTCAGTCTCTTAGTCTCCCAGTCTCCCAATCTCACTCCCGACACCACATGCAAAATCGCTAACAGCGCCCAGGGCAAAATCAGTTCGGCGGGGGTGGCCCCACGACCGCCCTGCCAGGCGGCAGAGGCGGTGAGCAGGAAGAGGCTCATGCCCCACAGGGCAAGTGGCTGCTGCCAGAGCACGGCCGTGAACACCATCACCCCCGCCAGCAGCAAATGGGTAACGGCCGCTGCCTGTACCGTTTGTAATGACCACACGGCCGTGACCACCACCAATAGCGTCGCCGCCCGCAGGAAGATACGGCCGTAGACGGCCATCTGCTCCTGCCGCAGCCATCGCCGCGCCAGCAGCAAATAAACCGGCGGCAGCAACGCCCAGCCAACGGCCGTCCACGCAGATGGAATCTCTCTGGGGATGAACAAGACCCGCGCCGTCAGCCAGACGGCGACGGGGAAGACAAAGGCGGTGGCCCAGGCCAGCGTGCGCAGCCGGGTGCGGCGCAGCAATAAAACAAACACTACTCCCCCCAACCACCAATCCAGCGCCAACGCCGTATGAAAAGCAATACTCACACTGCGAAAATAGCTCCAGCCCCAGCCTACCAACAAGGCAGGCACGGTCAATGCCAGCGCCATCTGGCCGAACGGCCGTGCCAGAAAGTGCCAGCGCCCCGGTCTAGGATGCAGCCATTCACCGGACAGTGCCAGGGTTACGGCCGTGACTATTACCCCCACCTGCCACCACGCCCGGCCAATCCCGACTATGTTCAGCGCGGCCACCAGCAAACTGCCCGCCGCCAGGCCAATAAGGTAACCGAAGAAGGGGGCTTGCAGCCAGACGGCCGTGACCAGATAAGCGGCCAGACACACGGCCGAAGCGACCAGCCAGATGATCGGCCAGCTTCCGGGCGGGAATCCACCGGAGAGATAAAAGGCGTAAAAGTCGAGCGGTACGAGCAGCGAACCAACAGCGATGAGGGCGACGCCGGAACCGTGCAGTTTCATACGCTGATGCACATACCAGCCGAGAATGTAGAAGACGGCCGTGAAGCCGCTCAAAAAGGCGATCTGTACCGCCGCCGGGAATGTGCCCCAATTCCAGGCCACCCAGGAGATGCCGGCGGCGAACAGCAGCAGCACACCCAGGAACAGTACCGCCTGCAAGGTGCGCTCGGAGAGCAGCGTCTCCCAGACGCGATCCCAGGTGAGAGGGGGACGGCGGAAACGCGCCGAAGCCGGTGAAGGAGGCACGCTGAGCGCATCCGGTGATTTTTCTTTGATGGGTGTGGAAATGGCTTCGGGGCGGGCTGCTATTTCTGCTTCAACGGCCAGGGTTTCCATTTCGGCCGTCAGTTGGCGTTCGATGATGCGATAGATATAGGCGGCCATTTGTTTGCGGTTAAAGAGGTCGGTGGCGATTTGCAGGACAAACTGTTTTTGGGCCAGTTGTTGGGCGGCTCGTGTCTGGCTGTTGATGGGGATTGGTCTTGGTGGGGCGTCCATTAACTGATCTAACAATGGCTCCATTTGCATGGAGGCGTGGGCCAGAGTTTGTTCGGCCGTGGCTTTGTTGATCTGGCCTTTGCGCTGCCATTGGGTCACGGCCGTGACCACCGCCCGCCAGTTTGCCAATTGGGTGTGCAGATCGGTGAGTTGTACGGCCGTGAGTGGCGCTCGCACCCCCAACTCCACTTCCACCCGGCGGCGTTGTTTTTCGTACCGTTTGCGCATTTCCTCACGCACCGGCGGGGAGAGGGATGTCCAGGTGGGCATTTCTTCCAGCAAAAAGGTCAAATTAGACCATCGCTCTAGCGCCCGCACGTCACCGGCAAACTGGCATTGCGCACAGGGGGTACAGATGTCAAATTCGGTTGAGTTGCAGTTGGGACAACGCATAATTACCAACCTCCGCCAGCATCATAACCAGTTGGCTCTATTCTATACAACACCACACGTGCCCCAAAAGAGACACCTGAGTGCTTGTTTTGTCATTGTAGTTGGCGTTAAGCTGGCTCACCCACCGTTTGTGTAACGATTGAGCAACAACCTGGGGCAAGTAGCAGGTTGCAGGTTGCAAGTTGCAGGTTGCAAGTCATGGTCGTCAGATTAACTTGCCACATGCAACTTGCTACCATAACTATCTTCGCGCCCTTCGCGGATTATTCTCCAAAACGGAAGGCGGCGACTTCTTCTTGCAAGGTGGTTTTTGTTTCCGGGGGGATCATGTTCCAGGGGATGTGATGCACCGCGCCGTAGAGGGCATAAAGCAGATTCAAACTGGCTTTGGGCTGCCTGGCTTTTACCAGACAATATGCTTCCACTACCCCTACTTCGACTAATTCAGCCTGTGTGTGAATACCAATCTCCGCCAACCACTTCGCCGAGGTTGGCCCCAGGTTGAGTAGATCTGTGATTGGCTCAGTCACGACTTTTGATTTTCCAAATAGTCTAATAAATTTAACTGAAAATTTGAATCACCCTCAAATACGTAGACAGGTAAAACAGGTATACCTTTGTTGTCAATGTGAAACACTAGAAATCTTCCGAGAGAAATTGTTTCATCTTTAGTAAGGTCAGATACTTCACAGAAGGCAATAGCACTTATATCTGGATGTTTATCAAACAGTCTCCGTTTGACTTCATTTATCAACTTATCCACCTCAGGATAATACCTATCGACAAGATCAATTGTCAGCAATATGATAACAAGCCGAAAGAAGTCCTTTTGTACGGCTTCCCGTTTCAATCTACCCCGAATCTGTCGTTGGGCTTCTGAACAAACCCCTTCTACAGACCTCCAGTTCACTCCTAAATATGGGTTTGGTTTCAATATCAATTTAAGAGGGCCTTTTGATTCTCGAATTTCTATATCATTTTGGATACGGTATCCATTTTCACGCCTTTGGGTGTAGTTACCATAAACAACTTCAATATCTTTGTGCCAATTTCTAGGAAGTTCTCCCCTTTCTATTGACGATAATTTATCTATCAGATCGGCAATAAATGATTCTTTTTCTGAATCTGTCCATATCAAAGAATCTCTTCTGTGAAGAGTAATTTCCAAATGTAGATTTGCGACTTCGGAGCCGTGCAACCGTTCATTGATATCTTTCCCGTATTCTTTTTCTTTTTGTTCAGTATTGCGTCCCTCTTCGGGATAGGGAATTTCTCCCTTCCACAATTTTAATTGGTCAGGCCTCACAATAAGTTGGGCATCCAGTTTTTTCGCTTCCTGTTTTAGATTTTCATACTCTGCATGATTGGCATATCGCCAATCAGCTTCTGTCATTGCCCCTGTAGAAGATAATAATACCTTTACTTCACAGAGGCATGAAAACCCTTTGGCATCAGTAATACGAAAATCAGGGGTTCGCTCCCCTTCTGGCAGCCATTGAGGACATAACCTCTCAACTGAAAAATTTCGGGATTCAAAATAATCTCCAATTGCTTTCTCATGCGGATCAAGGGCGCAGTCTTCATGATTTAGCTGAGGGTAATTATCGCATTCTGCTTTCAATACTCACCTGTTTAGATTCCTAGTCGTCGTTGAGTTGGAGGACGGACATGAAGGCTTCCTGGGGGACTTCGACGGAGCCGATCATTTTCATGCGCTTCTTGCCTTTTTTCTGCTTTTCCAGCAGTTTCTTTTTGCGGGTGATGTCGCCGCCGTAACATTTGGCGAGCACGTCTTTGCGCATGGCTTTGACGTTGGCGCGGCTGATGACGCGGTTGCCGACGGCCGCTTGAATGGGCACTTCAAACATTTGGCGGGGAATTTTTTCTTTGAGGGCGGAGACGAGTTTTTGGCCGCGATGGTAGGCGTCTTCGGTGTGGACGATCATGGCCAGGGCGTCTACCGGGGTTTTGTTGACCAGGACTTCCAGTTTGACGAGATCGGAGGCGCGGTATTCTTTGAATTCGTAGTCCATAGAGGCATAGCCGCGGGTGCCGCTTTTGAGTTTGTCGTAGAAGTCTACGATCATTTCAGCCAGGGGGAGTTCGTAGTGGAGGACGACACGGCCGGGGGCGGGGTATTCTTGCCCCATGAGGACGCCGCGCCGTTTGATGACGAGGTCCATGATGACACCGTAGTATTCTTCGGGGGTGAAGATGTGGACGTCCATCCAGGGTTCGCGCACTTCGTCGAAGGTGGCGGGGTCGGGCAGGTCGGCGGGGCTGTTGATGATGCGCACTTCGCCGGTGCCGGACATGACGACTTCGTAGCGGACGCTGGGGGCGGTGGCGACGAGGTCAAGGTCGTATTCGCGTTCGAGCCGTTCCTGGATGATTTCCATATGGAAGAGGCCGAGGAAGCCGCAGCGGAAGCCGAAGTTGAGGGCGCTGGAGGTTTCGGGTTCAAAGACGAGGGAGGCGTCGTTGAGTTGGAGTTTTTCCAGGGCTTCTTTGAGGATGGCGTAGTCTTCGCCTTCGGAGGGGTAGAAGCCGGCGAAGACCATGGGTTTGACACGCTGGAAGCCGGGCAGGGGGTCGGTGGCGGGTTGGTCGCGCAGGGTGATGGTGTCGCCAACGCGACATTCACGCACGGTTTTGAGGCCGGTGGCGATGTAGCCAACTTCGCCGGCTTGCAGGCGGTCTACGGGTTTCATGGCGGGGGCGAAGGTGCCGATTTCAATGGGTTCGACGGTGACGTCGTTGGAGAGCATTTTGATCCACTGCCGTTTTTCGATGGCTCCTTCAAAGATGCGGACGTAGGCGATGACGCCTTTGTAGGAGTCGTAGTGGGAGTCGAAGACGAGGGCGCGCAGGGGGAGGTCGGTGTTGATGGTGGGTGGGGGGACGTGTTTGACGACGGCTTCGAGGACGGATTCAACATTTTCGCCGGTTTTGGCGCTGATGGGGATGGCGTCTTCGGCGGGGATGCCGGTGATGTTTTCGACTTCTTCGGCGACGTCTTCGGGCAAGGCGGCGGGCAGGTCTATTTTGTTGATGACGGGCAGGATTTCTAGGCCAGCTTCGACGCCGAGGTAGAGATTGGCGAGGGTTTGGGCTTCGATGCCCTGGGTGGCGTCTACGACGAGGATGGCGCCTTCGCAGGATTTGAGGGCGCGGCTGACTTCGTAGCCGAAGTCTACGTGGCCGGGGGTGTCTATGAGGTTGAGGATGTAGTCACGGCCGTCGTTGGCGGTGTAGTTCATGCGCACGGCCGAGGCTTTGATCGTTACCCCTTTTTCGCGCTCTAAATCCATGCTGTCGAGGACTTGTTCTTGCATTTCCCGGTCAGAAATGGCGCCGGTGAGTTGCAGGAGGCGGTCGGCGAGGGTGGATTTGCCGTGGTCTATGTGGGCGATGATGCAGAAGTTGCGGATGTTGCTTTGTGTCATGGGCTAAGTATACCTGACATGGTGGCCAGGTGACATGGTGACATGGTGACATTGGGTATTTTTTAGTGGTTTGACGGCCGTTCCCCCTCCCGCTACCATTCCATCATGAACAATCCCATACCTACCAACGACCCCCTACACCCCCACGCCCATGACCCCAACCCGGAGCCACCATCGGATGATCCCACTATTGAATTGGTGATGGGCGGAAACAGCCACACCATTCCCCTGCTCTCTCTCCAACGATTACCCGAAACCACCATAACCAACTGCTATATTATCAGCACCGGACACCCGATGTCTGGCCCCTTTACCTTCACCGGTGTGATGCTGCATGACTTTGCCCAGGTCTATGTAACCGGGGAGTGGGTACAGATGGAAATTGTCAGTGGCGATGGTTTTGGCTGCCGGGTCTGGGCGAATGAAGCAAAGGAAACGTTACTGGCGTGGGGGAAAGACGGCCGTGCCCTCACCCGCCCGGAAGGTCTTGTCCGCCTCATCGTCCCCTCCGAACAAGATGACGCCTTGCGGCAAGTGAAGTGGGTAAGCGAAATAAGAGTTCGCCCGAAATAAATAAACCTGGCAAATCATAACCATCTGCCAGGTTTATCTATCCTCCCAATTCTCAAAACGTAAATAGACGTTTCTAACTGGTAAACATGGCATGTCCGGTTAATGCCGTCACAAATGATTCCAATGGCTGTTCCTCTGGATGAATAACAGCGGGCGAAGATGTAAATAATTGACCGAGATCACGCGCCAGGCTACTTTGACCATTTGTAATAGCCACACGGCCGTGACGCTCTTTTACCAGTTGCAATAAAGGCCGAATACGCGCATCCTGCCGCAGCGTTTCCCCGTTTCGGCCCCCTGTTGGCAAAATCAATAAACAATCTTCTGCTACATTCTCAAAAGGATGTTCCGCCAGAGCGCAATCCGCTTTAATGCCTACACCCTGGCGGCTATAAACCAACTGATTAAACAAACTCACGCTTTTAATTAACAGCCCAGCCTGACGAAATTTATGGATGAGATAAATCACTTCATATTCATCAAATCCATCCCCAATTAAAATATAACTTTTCGTTTTGGCCTTTTTCCCATTCTGTTTCTGTCGTCGTTGAGCCATAATATGATTCCTCGTGCTGCTAACCGCTCACAAGGTTAACGGCCGTCTTGATGAAAAGCAGATAAATTAGCCGGTAGAACAATCACTTGAGCAAGTATCTCCAGCTATCTCTTGATAAGAAGAACCTGCTGTCGTACTTGTGTGAAACTGCACGGCCGTCAGCAAACCCATCGCCATCACAACCACCAAAACCACTTCTGCCACCGTCAATTTAATTTTTGTTGTCATTTTTTTATCCCTCTTCATTTCTTCTCTTGTATGTTCACTAAAATCAAATCTTGTTTGTCCATTGGAATGTGCATCCCATGTGCATATAGGCTACACAATTGGCACTTGAAAAGAGTCCAAACTTGGTGCAAACTGAGTACAAAGCCAGTCCAAACAAGTGATAAACTAGGCGATATCCAAAAGACGGCTCTATACACTGAAGCGAACATCAAGTGCAGTAAAGGCAAAAAAAAAATGGCAGAAGAAGTAATCATTAGCGAAGAAGAAATTCAAACGGCATTACAACTATGGCACGAAGGGGAAACGGCCGTGTGGCCCCTGGCTCATCTGCGGCTGAGTTTGCACATACGGAATGAACAAGCCCTTTATGGCACTCTGGCCGATACCGGCCCCGCGGCTCAAAACCGCGCCATCCTCAACCTGGGACTGGAAAAACTACGCACCCACTACCCTGAAAGCGAAGAACTATTACGACAACGTTTTGAACACCGGCAAGACATCCTGGTCATCACTAATAGCATGAATATGTCCCGTTCCAGTTACTTTTACCGGCAAAAACATGCCATTAGCCACCTGGCCGAAACCCTCAATGAACTGGAAAAAGAAGCGCGTCTTGACTGGCAAGAACAAATGATGACGCGCCTGGAACCCCCTAGCTACAGCGCACTCGTCGGCATCGAAGAAACATATCAATTACTGACACATGCTTTATTGGCTGAAAACGAGCCATTTATCCTCTGCCTCGATGGTTTGGGTGGGTTAGGCAAAACGGCCCTGGCCGATTACCTGGCACGGCAAGCCATCACCACGGTACGTTTTGACGAAATAGCCTGGGTCACTGCCAAACAAACACACCTCTCCACACGCGGCCGTTTACAAATAGATTCTGGCCGGCCCGCACTCACATTTCCCATGCTTATTGATGAACTCACCACCCGGTTTGATTTACCCCAAAGTTTCAATGGTTCCCAACTACACAAACAACGCGTGGTACGCCATCATCTCCAGGAAAGCCCCTGTCTGATCGTTATAGACAACCTGGAAACCGTAGCCGACTATGCCGCCCTCATTCCAGAGCTAAAAAAGTGGCAAAACCCCAGTAAATTTCTCATCACCTCCCGCCTGCGCCTGCTCGACCAACCAGGGGTGTTTTCCTATTCATTGACAGAATTGGGGGAAACGGCCGTTTATCAACTCATCCGTCAGGAAGCCCGGCGCACTGGCTTCACTGACCTCGAAAAAGCCTCAGACGAAGAACTACGCCAGATATACCAGGTCGTGGGCGGCAATCCCCTGGCCATCAAACTCATCATCGGCCAACTTCGTTACCACTCCCTACCCCGTGTCCTGGGGCGCATCACCGCCAAACAAAACGAATCAGGCATCGGCCTCTTTGATTATATCTATCAAGAAGCATGGGACTCCCTGGACGAACCCAGCCAGACCACCCTCATCGCCCTCACCCATGCCGGCGACAGCGGCTTCACCCTGGAACATCTCATCGAAGTTGCCGGTTTAGCCCCTTCATCAATCGAACGCTCTATAGAAGAGTTACTCCTTCTATCCCTGGTAGATTTGCGCGGCACCTTATTTGATCGGCGTTATAGCCTGCATCGGCTTACCGAAATGTTCCTTCTACAAATGATGGAACAAAAATCATAAAAAATGTCTTCCCTTTCCAAATGGCAGCAAATCCAACAGCGCCAGGGAATTGCCAACGCAGAACGTTGGCTCAACACACTTCAATGCAATCCCAATCCCTTTCAATTAGTGCTGCAAGAATATGATAATCTGCTCCGGGCACTTGAATATACCCTGGACTCACCATCAAATTTTGATCTGGCATACCAGCTCATTCAAATCTTGCATACCTATGTCACCAGTTATGCTGATTGGGAACGCTGGCTTATCTATCTTCAAAAAGCACACCTCTTCAGCCAGGTGTTGCAGAGAAAATATGAAGAAGCCACTCTTCTGGACATGATCGGCAATACTCATCGCAATCAGGGGAATGTTGAAAAAGCCAAAATATGTCTGACTCAGGCAGCAACCTTATACAAACAAGAATCGCATATGCCTGAATATGCCATCTCGCTTTCAAATCTGGCACTGTTAATGACATCTTTTGGCGAAGATAGTTTAGACCTTTGTCAGACAGCCTTAACCATTGCCGATGAAAGCCAGGATGAAATAGCCCGCGCCAAAGTCTTGCTTAACCTGTCTGCCATTTACATGCGCCGTCGTGAATGGCAACTTGCCTTGCCAATAGCCAGAGCAGCTTATGATTTAACTCGTCAGCCGCAATATGTTGTTTGGCATACGCGATCATTTTTCAACATTCTTACCTGTTTAGGTAGATTAGAAAAATGGGATGAAGTGAATGAAACTTTTCCACAAATGGCTGCTGAATTAACGCAAAGAGGTGACATCCGTACACTGGCAAAACTGAGAAACAATTTAGGGGTAATTGCTTTTAGTCTGGACAATTTGTTGGAGGCAGAACAGCATTTTCAGGAAGCGCTAAAATTACAGTCGGCCATTCAAGACCCTGTAGATATGGCTTACCTCTATAACAATTTGGGTATGGTCTATACTCGTATGGGTGAATTGGAAACGGCCGTAGAGATGCTGCAAAAAGCAATTGCTATCCAGGAACAGCTGCAAGATACTTATCAATGGGCTAATGCCATGGACAATTTGGCGGAGGTGTATGAGGCTCAAGGAGACACGGCCGTTGCCCGCCACATTCGCCGCCAGGCCCTTACCCGTCTGCAAACGCTCCCCCAAACATCTCAAATACAAACATTATTATCAGCCTTACAAGCCAAAATCTAGCTACACTTCCCACTTAGACTCTTATGGACTGCTTTGGACTAATTTTGGACAGGCTTTAAGTGCGGTTGTGTTACCATTTATTTGTATGTATGTAGTTAGAGTAACTACTCCTTTACTACCTCTGGGTTATGGGATGCTGTTGGATATGGAGGAGCCACCTTCACTTATTCATTTCATTTATTTCATTTTGAGTATGTGATGGCTATTTTCTTGGAGGCAACTGGCTGGAACAAGTCAGTTGCTTCCAAATCAACCACACGCTCTCCATCAACAGCCACAAAAAGTCAATTGAAAGGTTATTTGATGGTATGAATCCTTCCTCAACTTCCAATTTGGATAGTAACATTGCGACCAACAGCATGGTGTTGCTCATTGAAAATGACCGTCATGTGAGTGCGGCTATCAATGACATCTTGAGTGACTCTGGCTTGCACGTGTTGGTGGCATATGATGGTCTGGAAGGAGAAGCTCTCTATCGCGCATATCAAGATGTTATTGAAATGGTCATTTTGGATTGGCGCTTACCCCGACAAGACGGCCGTGACACTCTCCGCAAAATTCACCAGCTCAACCCCAAAGTACATGTTATGATTTCCTCTGGTTATGCGGCGGAAGAAGTGCTGGCTCAACTGGATGACAACCTCCCCATCACTTTTTTGAGCAAACCATTTAGTATAGACAGATTTCTCGATCAGGTTCACAGAATACTGGCCTAGATCTATCATTATTATCCTCATCGTTCTTCCTCATACTGGGCACTCCCTATTTTTCAGCTTTCCCTCTCCACATTGCCTTTATATCTGCTTCATACTTGCTTCACACTTCCGAGTATCATGGCGATTACTTGTAGGACCTTACTTGTTAATTACCATGAACCGTACTCCATTTGAAAGTACGGCCGTAGGAACGGATAGGAGATAGCTGATGAAACTATACACAACTTTCCATAAAGGCCACCGCGTTATGATGCTGCTGGTGGCATTCATATTAGTGGGTGGGCTGGTCTGGGCCGTCCAGTCCGCTGCCGCCCAAACCACTGCCCTTACCCCGACGGAAATCGCCGACCTGCAATATATGCGCGAAGAAGAAAAATTGGCACATGATGTCTATGTAAATCTGGGCGCCCATTGGGGGCTACCACTCTTCAACAATATCGCCGCCGCCGAAGAGGTGCATGGCACGGCCGTGTTGAATTTGCTCAACATCTATGGCATTGCCGACCCGACGGCCGGCAACGGCATGGGCATCTTCACCAATCCAGATTTGCAGGCGCTCTACAACCAGTTGATGGCTCAGGGCAGTCAATCATTGGCAGACGCACTATTGGTGGGTGGGCTGATTGAAGAAACAGACATTTTGGATTTGCAGACCAGCCTGACTGAGACCCAGCAGGCCAATATCCGCCTGGTCTACCAGCATCTACTGGCTGGCTCTAGCAACCATTTGCGGGCCTTTGCCAACCGGTATGAACAGTTTACGGGATTAACCTACCAACCACAGATATTAGATCAGGCTACGTTCGATGCCATCATGAGCAGCAATTCCGGACAGAATGGCAATGGTGGTCACAAAGGCAATGGCGGCCAGAATGGCAACGGATGGGGCAAGGGCAAAGGCGGCTAAACCAACATCAGGTGCGACGTGTTTGGGAAGCCCGTCGCACCTGTATCACATATACTCCTCAAACTTACCCGTAATCATATACCCCACCCATTCACAAATGTTACCCACCCGGTCGGCCGAACGCTCCAAATTATGATTTGCCCAGCCCAAGCGGTTGATATCCTCATAAGAAGTCAGATTCTGCACAAACGCTTCCGTCATTTTTCTCAGTGCATTGTTAAACAGTTCATCCACCACATCATCTTCCGCCGGAATGGCCCGTGCCAACGCTTCGTTCCGGTTGATAAAAGCGTCCAGCGCCCGGTGCAGCATGGAATGGGTTTTATCGGCCATCGCTGGAAATTCATCCATCAACATGGTCGGAATGGGGTCACTATTCATCATCAAGCTGATACGGCCGATCCCCTTGGCATAGTCGTGGATACGTTCCAACTCATTGGCAATGTTCATCACGGCGGCAATCAGACGTAAATCTTTGGCCGTCGGTTGTTGCGTAGCGATGAGCGTCAACGCTTCCATATTCAGCGTCAACTGCCGTTGATTTACCCAATGATCAGCCTCAATCACTTGTTGCGAGCGTTTCAGGTCACGGGTTCTCAGAGCAGCTACGGCCGTGACCAGATTCTCCCCCACCTCGCTCCCCATCCGTATAATTTCATCCTGCAAATGTCGCAAATCTCGGTCAAAATGCTCACGTACAATCATCTCATTTCCTAATGGAGATTGCAGATTAGAGATTGACAATCTCTAATCTCTCAATCTCTTCTTCTACCCAAACCGCCCCGTAATATACTGCTCCGTTATCTCATTGCGCGGATTCGTAAACAGTTCATTCGTCTCGTTATATTCCACCAGATACCCCGCCCGGTCTTCATCCATATTAAAAAAGGCCGTGTAATCCGAAGCCCGCGCCGCCTGCTGCATATTGTGGGTGACAATGATGATGGTGTAATTCTTCTTCAGCTCTTGAATCAATTCTTCAATCTTGAGTGTCGCCACCGGGTCTAGCGCCGATGTTGGTTCATCCATCAAGATGATCTCCGGCTTCACGGCAATCGTACGGGCAATACACAACCGCTGCTGCTGCCCGCCGGAAAGTGAGTACCCACTCTGATCCAGCTTATCCTTCACCTCATCCCACAAAGCCGCCTGACGTAGCGCATTCTCCACCAGTTCATCCATAGCCCCTCTATAACCGTTGATTTTGGCTCCCCAGGCCACATTCTCATAGATACTTTTGGGGAAAGGATTGGGCTTCTGGAACACCATGCCAATGTGACGGCGCACTTCCACCGGGTCTACACTGTTGTCATAGATATTATTACCGTGATACAGCACTTCGCCCTCAACGCGGGCGCTGGCGACCAGATCATTCATACGGTTGAAGGAGCGCAGCACCGTGCTTTTGCCGCAGCCAGATGGCCCAATGAGCGCCGTAATCTGGTGGGTGGGAAATTGCAGATTGATATTTTTCACGGCGCAAAAACTGCCGTAGTAGACATGCATACCATTGGCGCGAATGGCAATATGTCCATTTGATGTATTTGTCATAATGACCTTCTCCGTAGGGCGATTTTGTAAAATCGCCCTACACTCGTACAGAATAGCGATTCCGCAAATAAATGGCCGTCGCATTCAACGCCAGTAACAGCGTAAGCAAGACCAAAATGGCGGCGGCGGCAATGTTGCGGAATTCGGCCTGGGGCCGGGATGTCCATTGATAAATTTGAATGGGCAGGGTTGTAAATTTTGAGAACGGCCCTTCCGGGTCCAGGGCGATAAACGTAGACGCGCCCACCACCACCAGCGGCGCCGTCTCGCCAATGGCGCGAGAGATCGCCAGGATGGTGCCGGTGAGGATGCCGGGTAAGGCAGCGGGCAACACATGATGCCACGTCGTTTGCCATTTGGATGCACCCAGGGCCAGCCCGGCCTGGCGCAGCGAATTGGGCACCGCGCGTAATGCTTCCTGAGCATTGATGATAAGAAGCGGCAAGATGAGCAGCCCCAGGGTGAGACCGGCAGAGAGGATGGTACGGCCGTTCGCCGTTGCCCCGCTCTCGACCACCCCAAATGCCGCCCCACTGGTAATCATTTCCAGCGCCCGCACAAAAATCGCCAGCCCCAACATCCCATAAATAATCGAAGGGACACCGGCCAGATTATTGATATTCGTTTGCAAAATGCGGTTCAGACGATTATCGGCCGCATACTCTTCCAGGTAAATGGCTGCGCTCACCCCCACTGGGAATGAAAACAGGATAGTTACCACGATGACCCATAACGACCCCAAAATGGCCGTGCGCACCCCGGAGAGTTCCGGCGTACTGGATTGTCGGCTGGTAATAAAATCGGCCGTCAGCCAGGAGCGGAACACCAGGTCGCCATTGGGATATACCTCCGCGGCATACTCTTGAATCGCACCACGTTGAAAGATGCTCTCAAACAGCGAATAAATCTCTACCACATCGGGCCGCACTACTTCCGCCAGCACCAGATCATATACGTCTTCCTGGGTGCGAACTGGCGCTGTGCAGCCAGACGGCCGTGTCTCCGCCGGGGCCGCGCATACTTCATTCCACAATGCTGGCGCTTCAAAAAGCAGGGCATTCTCAAAAAAGCGTTGTTCCCGTTCCAGGGCACGGCCACGCCCCACAGAGATATTTGCCGCCAACAGCCGTGCCAGGTCTTCTTTGGGCAAATTGGCTAACTCTGTGTCATAGGCCACGTCGGTGAAAAAATCGAGCGTGCCGCTATCCGCGCCAGGGATGTAGCGGTGGATTGGTTCGGCTGGCCAATCCGGGTTCACGTCCGCCCAGGTTTCGGCCATAGCAAAAATTTGCCCCAATTCGGCCAGCGAAACGTCATTCAAAAAGTTATTTTGCGGATTCACCACCACCGCCAGCGCATCCGTGCCCACGCGATACTCCTGGGGGAAACGGCCGTTTTCCCGGCACGCTTCAAATTCACCGGATTCAATGGGCCGGCTGGCGGCGGCAATATCTACCTCGCCGGCGCAAAAAGCAGCAATCCCGGCGGTGGTGCCCAGGCTCTCATTGGTAAATGTGCCTTCATACCCGGCGGCCACATATTCGGCCAACATATGGTCGGTGAGTGGAAAGACGGTGGAACTGCCCGCAACGGTAAAACGGCCGTTAATGCCCGATGGATTGAGCGCCGCCCATTGGCCTGGTTGTAACCCACATCAGGATTTGCTTTGATCCAGTTTTGCTGCGAATAATTCAGGTCTTCCTGGCTGGTGGGCAGATACCCCACCTGTTCAATTTCTTCGTTGATGTGTGTGAGCAGGTAGTTGATAAAGCCGTTGGCGGCCAGGTTTTCCGCCAGAATGTCAGCCGTCGTGTAGAGGAAAAGGGGGCGGTCGAGCGCGTAGGCACCGGACAGGGCCGTTTCCTCATCTGGTAGCAGCCCTTCCACAGCCAGCAGTTTCACCTTGTCACTGTTTTGCTGGTAATAGGCATTGCCAAAAAAGCCAATCCCATTGGGATCGGCGGCAATACCGGCCGCCAGTTCATTGTCGTCTTCGCTGGAGAAGGTGTCGGCGGCCGTCAACATCTGGTTTTGCACCACTTCCAGCGCCAGCCGGTCAGGGTCAATGGTACTCACCATGATCACGTAGCCAAAGGTGTCGTTGACAATGGTGACCATCAAGGCCACCAGGCAGACAATGGCAAATGACAGGGCGGCCATGAAGCCCACACGCCACCACAAGCCACGCCGGTTACGGCCGTTAATCTGCCGTTTAAGCGCCTCCCCCTGCGGGTAAGCGGACTCCTCTTCCTGAAAAAAATGTTGCGGTTGGTTATCTAGTTTGTTCATATAAATCCGGAGAAGTTCAACTTTTGCAGAAAAGTTGAACTTCTTTACTCATACACTTCCCGGTATTTATTCACAAAATAACGGGCCACAATGTTCAAGAACAGAGTCATCACAAACAGCAGCAGCCCGATAGCAAACAAGCTGTTGTAATCAATCGAGTTGTAGCTCAGGTCACCGCTGCTGATACGCACAATATGGCCGGTCATCGTTTCGGCCGAGAGAAACGGATTGAGGATGAAGCTAAACAGACCATCTTCGCCCAGGTTGAAATTTTTAGGGCCTGAACCGGCGGCAATCGCCACCACCATCGTCTCGCCAACCGCACGCGAAATGGAGACCACCACGGCGGCCATAATCCCAGAGAGGGCAGCAGGCATGACCACCCGCAGCGATGTTTCCAATTTGGTAGCCCCCAACCCATATGCCGCCTCGCGTAAGGAGCGTGGGACGGCGTGCAGAGCATCTTCGCTCATCGAACTCACCAGGGGCACAATTAAAATGCCTACCACAATACCGGCGGACATGACGTTAAAAATCTGTACCACATCATCGCCGACAACCGAGCGCAGCAAGGGGGTGACGTAATATAAGGCAAAAAAGCCAAAGACGACGGTGGGAATACCAGCCAGGATTTCCAGGATAGGTTTTAGGGTGCTGCGCACCCGCTCCGAGGCATATTCACTCAGGTACACGGCCGTTGCCAACCCCACCGGCAAGGCCACAAACATGGCAATAATACTGGTCGCCAGCGTGCCATACAGTAAAGGCCAGATGCCAAACTCGCCCAATTGTGGCGTCCAACGGGTAGTGCTAATCGTTTCCCACAGCGTCACCGAACTGGCTCTTTCAATGTTTTGGCCGGCGGCATGGGCAGCAACGGCCGTGTCTTGAGCGCCCCGCTGCACAGTAATGATGCTGCCGTTCACGGCCACCACCACCATTACCTCTTCTCCCAGGCGAATGATGTTTTCGGCCGTCAGGGTGGCCCCGGCCGTGCCCACTTCCAGCGTGGTCGTCGTTTCGTCCACTTCGGTCACAATCCGCTTGTTCGTATTTTCCCACTGCTGGTTGCGAAAAAGCGTCAGTGATTCCGTCACCAAAATGTAAATGATGCCCGCCGTCGTCAAAATGGACAGCGCGCCGCAAAGGAACAAGAAGCCCTGAATCAACATCTCGCCAATGCGCGGTTTTTTTGCCAGCGAAGCGGCCGTAATATCCGTTTTGGCTAATGGCGTTGCTTGCGTATGAATTGCCATCCCTTTTTCCTCTATCTTCTCGTCACCAACCCGTAACCCCTTGTCCGTCATGTTGTCCCTATAGTTGCCGATTGATTAGTAGCAGTAATCGGCAACCGGCTTCCACCGATTACCGATTACTGTTCACTGAAACTATTGGGCATTCAACCAGTTGACCTTTGCCTGATTCAGCGCTTCATCGCTGGCGGGGAAGTAACCGACTCCGACCACTTCGTCATTGACGTAAGTCAGGTAGAAGTTGATGAAAGCGGCCACCTGTGGTTTTTCGGCCATCACGGTAGCGTCAGAGTAGATGAACAACGGCCGTGCCAGTGGATAGCTGCCATTGTCCACATTCTCCGCCGACGCTTCTACACCCTCAATCGGCACCAACTTCAGCTTGTCTGCATTTTCCTGATAGTATGCAAAGCCAAAATAGCCAATGGCATTGACATCCCCTTCCACCCCTTGCACCAGCACATTGTCATCCTCAGAGAGTTGCAGATTGGCGGCCGCCAGAATCGGCTCCTCGTTTTCATCAAACACCGCTTCCACGAAGTAGTCAAACGTGCCGCTGTCTGTGCCGGGGCTGAAACGAATGATCGGTTCGGCCGGGAAATCGGCGCGTACATCCGCCCACGTCTCGGCAGTGGAGAAGGCCAACGCCAGTTCGGCCAGCGTCAGACCATCCACGAACTCGTTGGCCGGGTTGACCACCACCGCCAACGCATCGGTACCCACCCGGAATTCAATCGGGGTACGGCCAATAGCTTCACAGGAGGCGATTTCCTCTTCGTCAATCGGGCGGCTGGCATTGGCAATGTCACTCTCACCAGCCACACAGAAGCGTTCAAGACCGGCCCCTGAGCCGATGGAGTCTACCGTGATGTTGCCACCATACCCTTCTTCCTTGAACCGTTCGGCCATCCGTTCTGACAAGGGGAACACCGTAGAGCTACCGGCGGTGATGATGTCCCCTTCTACGGCCAACGGGTCTACGTCAGGCAGGGTAACACCGGCCATCGTGTCATCACTGGCAGCGCCACCGGCCAGACCACCGACGAAGTTTTGTTTGGCGGTGTTCAAAGCGTCTGTGCTGGCGGGGAAGTACCCCACGCCAATCACCTCATCGTTGACATAGGTGAGGTAGAAGTTGATAAAAGCGGCTACCTGCGGCTTTTCAGCCATGATGGTGGCGTCAGAGTAGATGAACAACGGCCGTCCCAAAGGATAGGTACCATCATCCAGACTGGCTGCCCCGGCTACCACACCATCAATCGGCAGCAACTTCAACTTGTCCGCATTCTCTTCATAGTAGGCATAGCCAAAGTAGCCAATGGCATTGACATCCCCTTCCACGCCCTGCACCAGCACATTGTCATCCTCAGACAGTTGCAGATTGCCAGCCGCCAGGATCGGCTCTTCGTTCTCGTCAAAGACCGCTTCCACGAAGTAGTCAAAGGTGCCGCTGTCGGTGCCAGGGCTGAAACGGATGATCGGTTCGGCCGGGAAATCGGCGCGCACATCCGCCCATGTCTCAGCAGTGGAGAAGGCCAACGCCAGTTCTTCCATCGTCAGACCATCCACAAACTCGTTGGCCGGGTTGACGACAACAGCCAGGGCATCGGTGCCCACTCGGAACTCAATCGGGGTACGGCCGATAGCTTCACACGAGGCGACCTCTTCCTCGCGGATCGGCCGGCTAGCATTGGCAACGTCGCTCTCGCCAGCCACACAGAAGCGTTCAAACCCCGCACCTGTGCCCACCGAGTCTACGGTGATGTTGCCGCCGTACCCTTCTTCCTTGAACCGTTCGGCCATCCGTTCGGTCAGGGGAAACACCGTAGAGCTACCGGCGGTGATGATGTCCCCTTCTACGGCTAACGGGTCCACCATCGGCAGAGTCATCACTTCTACCTGCTCGATGACCGTTTCGACAACGGTTTCCACAACAGTTTCTACCGTCGTTTCTGTCACCGTCTCTACCACTGTTTCCACCCGCGTCACTTCTAAAGTGACTGTCTCGGTGATCACTTGCGGCTCCGACGAGCCACTGCTAGAGCAGGCAACCAGGAAGGCGGCCGCCAAAGCCAATAAAACAAACAAAATTTTGTTGCGCATCTTTCTTCTCCTACGTGAATTTAGTTTGTGGCAAAGGGTGACTGGTCTTGGGGCAATGGCGTAGGTATAGACCCTAAGGTTTTTTAGAAATTTTTAGGGTCTTATAAACTCACATCATTGTATTGGTTGTTGGAGGTCGCCTCTTCCCGCTGCTCCCAAACCAGGGCGCACTCTTTTGCCTTTTAAGATACTACGCAGGAGTTTATCTCTGGTCAGTTAAGATTTGGCGACTGATTGGTTAACATCTGGCTATGACTTTGTTAAGGCAGGTTATGGAATTGTTAACAACTTGTTAACAATGCGCTCTGTTAACTTTTTGTTAAAGAAGATAGAATTCAGCCCCGGAAAAAATCCAACTTCTAATGGGAAGAGATGGATGGAAAACAATCAAATACAAACAAACCCACACCGGCAAAAGCCAATCCACTTTGAAAACCAAACCAGGCAAGCAGTCAAAACAATCCTCATTTTGCTGCTTGCTTTTTTGTTGTCAGGAGGGTGCAACGGCCGTAACCCTGCCAACGATACTTCCACTTCCGCCAGCCGCTCCATTCAAAACAAAGGCTCAGACACTATCGTCAACATCGCCCTGGCCTGGGCCGAAGCATATCGGGAAGTAGACCCGTCGGTGAGCATTGCCGTTACGGGAGGTGGCTCAGGTACAGGCATTGCCGCCCTGATGAATGGTACGGTAGACATTGCCAATGCCTCCCGCGCTATGAATGAGGATGAGATTGCCGAAGCGCGGGCCGATGGCATTGAGCCGGTGGAGCATGTGGTGGCCATAGACGCCCTGGCCGTTATTTTGCACCCCGATAACCCGGTGAGCGAACTCACTATTCCCCAACTGTCAGACATTTACACCGGGCGCATTACCAACTGGCAAGAGGTGGGCGGCCACGATGCACCCATCATCTTGCTCTCCCGTGAGACAAATTCTGGCACCCACGTCTATTTTCTGGAAGAGGTGGTGCGGCGCGGGGACAGTGAAAGCACAGAGATTTTTGCACCGCAAACGATGTTGATGCCGTCGTCGGTGGGCATTACCAGCGAACTACGGCGCAACCCGAATGCCATTGGTTATGACGGGCTGGGCTATGTTGACCCGGCGCACGAGAAGGTTGTAGCCGTCGCGGCCGATGCCAACAGCCCTTTTATCTTTCCTACGCTGGAAACGGCGATGAGCGGGGAGTATCCGCTGGCACGTGATTTGTATATGTATACGGCCGGTGAACCCGAAGGGGTAATCGCCGAGTATCTGCACTGGATATTGGGGCCAATGGGGCAGCAAATTGTAGCCAATCTGGGTTTTGTGCCCTTGCCGGGAGATTGATTGAGCACTCAGACCTGACCGGTTTTGCAAAACCTGCCAGGTCTCTGAGAGAAGATTGTGGCATTATGACGACATATGAAGAGACGGAACGGAAACAGGAGGAAACAGCGCGGCAGCAGGCGGGTCACGGCCGTCGGCACGGCCGTGAAAGGGTCATTGAAGGGCTGATTCTGGTAGCCGGAGTATCGGTGATCATCATCATCACCCTCATTTTCCTGTTCCTGCTGAAAGAAGGGCTGCCCGCGTTTACCTCGCAGCCCATCGGCACATTTTTCAACCCGCGCTGGTATCCTATTGAGGAGATGTATGGGCTACGGCCGTTGCTGGTTGGGTCGCTTTTGGTGACGTTAGGGGCGGTGGTGATTGCCGTGCCGTTGGGTCTGACAACGGCCGTGTACCTGGGCGAGTTTGCTCCCGAATGGCTGCGTGAAATCCTCAAGCCGCTCATTGAAGTGCTGGCCGGTATCCCCTCCATTGTGCTGGGTTTTTTAGGTTGGGTGGCCCTGGCCCCACTTATTCAGGGTATGGGCGCACCCACCGGGCTGACCGCTTTCACCGGCTCTCTGATCCTGGCGTATATGGCCCTGCCCACCATCATCAGCATCACCGAAGATGCGCTCTACGCCGTGCCCAAAGAGTACCGCGATGGTTCACTGGCCATTGGGGCCACGCATTGGCAGACGATCTGGCGGGTGGTGCTGCCGGCCGCCCGTCCCGGTATTGTCATCGCCATCATGTTGGGCGTGGGACGGGCCATTGGCGAGACGATGGCCGTAATGTTGGTGACGGGCAATGCGGCCAATATGCCGGAACTGGGCGTGGGCATGATGTTCCAGCCCATCCGTACCATGACGGCCACGATTGCCGCGGAGATGGGCGAAGTGGCCCAGGGCAGTACGCATTACAGTGTTTTGTTTGCCATTGGCATTGTGCTGTTCATCATCACTTTTCTGGTCAATTCGCTGGCCACAAAGCTGGTGGGGGGCCGCCGCACCCAACGGCGAGGAGCGCAGTTATGAGAGGAAGAATCGATCCGCGAAGGGCGCGAAGAAACGCGAAGGTGAGGGGGGTGTTATGAGTCGGCAACAGACACAGCGGGTGGCTACGGCCGTCATTACCACTATTGCCGCTCTCGTGGTCATCCCTGTATTACTGATCATCCTGACCATCTTTTACAACGGGATGCAGGCTATTAGCTGGGAATTTCTGACCCAGCCGCCGCGCAATGGCATGACGGAAGGCGGTATCATGCCCGCCATTTTGGGCACGATTATTTTGACGGTGGGCACGGCCGTAGCCGCCATCCCCCTCGGCATTGGGGCGGCCATCTATTTGGCCGAATACGCAGGCGATAACGTCCTCACCCGCACCATCCGCCTGGCGATAGTTAATCTGGCGGGGATTCCTTCCATCGTTTATGGACTGTTTGGGTTGGGCATGTTTGTCTTGTTTTTCCAGTTTGGCACTTCCATTCTGGCCGGGTCGTTGACGTTGGGGTTGATGACGCTGCCCATTGTCATCAGCACGGCCGAAGAAGCCATCCTCTCCGTGCCCCAATCATTCCGCACGGTCAGCTACAGCCTGGGGGCCACCCGCTGGCAAACAATTCGCCACCAGGTATTACCCCACGCCACGCCCGGCATCATCACCGGCATCATCCTCGGCCTCAGCCGGGCCATTGGCGAAACCGCCCCCATTCTGTTCACCGTCGCCGCCTTTTATCTGCCGGATTTGCCCGGTTCGATATTCGACCAGACGATGGCCCTGCCCTATCACCTGTATGTCATCTCCACGCAAGTACCAGGGATGCCATTGACTGTTCAATATGGCACGGCGCTGGTGCTGCTGCTGTTTACCCTTTCGCTCACCTTTGTAGCCACGATGATTCGCACGACGATGCGGCGGCGGCGGGAGTGGTGATCCGCGAAGAACGCGAAGGGCGCGAAGATGCTATGACGCCAAAACTCTCAATCCAAAATGTTTCGTTTGATTATGGGGACAGTACGGCCGTGCTGAAAAATATCAGCCTGGACATTATGCCGCATGAACTGTTTGTGTTGTTTGGGCCGTCGCGCAGTGGCAAGTCTACGCTGCTGCGGCTGCTGAACCGGCTGTCGGATTTGCAGCCAGAGGGGAAGATGCACGGCCGTATCCTGCTCGATGGTCAGGACATATTCACGCGGGGTACGGACGTGTTCGATTTACGGCGGCGCATTGGCATGGTTTTTGCCGTGCCCACTCCCCTGCCCGGAACTATCTATGAAAATCTGACCTATGGCCTGAAAATGGCCGGTATCAAGAAGCGCAGTGTGCTGGATGAACGGGTGGAACGCTCTTTGCAGCAGGCCGCCTTGTGGGACGAAGTGAAAGACCGGCTGGGCGCGTCGGCTTATGCCCTCTCTGGCGGCCAAAAGCAGCGGCTTTGCCTGGCGCGTAGCCTGGCGCTGGAGCCGGAAATTGTACTGCTGGACAATCCCACCTCTGGCCTGGATCCCATTTCTACCTCTATTGTGGAAGAATCGCTGTTTGAACTGCGGCAGCAATATACCATCATCATGGTGCCCCACAGTATGCAGCAGGCGGCGCGGGTGGCCGACCGGGCCGCCTTTATGTTGGACGGTGAAATTGTAGAAATTGGCCCGCAGCGAGAACTGTTTGTCTTTCCCAAAGACAAACGCACCGAGGATTACGTGACCGGGCGGTTTGGGTAGTTTTGGTGATTGGTAATCAGTATTTAAGCGTTCAGTCCCTCAAGAGACGTGACAGGTTTTTGGCCTGCAATGTTTCAAGTTGAACTGGTAAAAAACCTGTCAGGTCTGAACAATTACATCAGTGCAATGGAAAACAAACTCGAAATCCGAAACTTCAGCTTTTTTTATAGCGATTTTCAGGCGCTCATTAACCTGAACTTGCCCATTCGTCGTAATCAGATTACCGCCCTCATCGGACCGTCTGGCTGTGGCAAGTCTACTTTTTTGCGGGCGCTGAATCGGATGAATGACACCATCAAGGGAGCACGGGCTGAAGGAGAAGTGCTGCTGGATAGCAAAAACATCTATGACCCGGACGTGGATGTGGTGCAGTTGCGGCAGCGGGTGGGCATGGTGTTTCAACGGCCGAACCCGTTCCCCCAATCCATCTATAACAATGTGGCCTATGGGCCGCGGGTGTTGGGGTTGGCAGGGCGCAACGGCCGTCTGGACGAAATCGTCGAAGAGAGCTTACGTGATGCGGCTTTGTGGGAGGATGTAAAAGACCGGTTGGAATCACCCGCGCAGGCGCTCAATCCAGGGCAGCAGCAGCGGTTGTGCATTGCCCGCACCATTGCCGTAAAACCGGAAGTAGTGTTGATGGATGAGCCGTGTTCGGCGCTCGACCCGGTAGCCACGCTGAAAATTGAGGAACTGATGCAGCAGTTGGCGGCCGATTACACCATCATTATTGTCACTCACAGTATGGAGCAGGCGGCGCGGGCTTCCCATTGGACAGGTTTTTTCTGGTTGGGGGAGTTGGTGGAATACGGCCGTACCACTGACCTGTTCACCCATCCCCAAAAAGAACTCACCGAAGCATACATTACCGGACGGCAGGGGTAGGTGGCGGGTATAATAACCGCATGATTCCCTTAACTATTTCCGGCACAAATTTACTGGTAGACGATGTGGTGGCGGTGGCTCACGGCCGTAGCGTGCAGCTAGACCCCGCCGCCATCCCCAAAATGGAACGGTCACGCACGGCCGTAGACGAATTAGTGGCGCGCGGCGAAGTGGTGTATGGCATTACCACTGGCTTCGGCCGTTTCAAAGACAAGATCATCTCCCCCGACCAGGTGAAACAGTTGCAGATCAATCTGGTACGCAGCCATGCCGTCGGCGTGGGGCCGCTACTGCCGGAAACGGCCGTGCGCGCCATGCTCGTCGTCCGCGCTAATACGCTGGCCATTGGACATTCCGGGGTACGGCCGTTGGTGGTGCAACTGCTGCTGGAGATGCTCAATCACCACATTCACCCGCGCATCCCGGCGCAAGGGTCGCTGGGGGCCAGCGGCGACCTGGCCCCGCTGGCCCATCTGGCGCTGGTGCTGATTGGTGAGGGGGAAGCGGTGGTGAATGGGGAAGTGATGCACGGCCGTGCCGCTTTGGAACAATGTGGCCTGCAACCACTGGAACTGGAAGCCAAAGAAGGGTTGGCCTTGCTCAACGGCACCAGCTTCATGGTGGGCATGGGCGCACTGCAAGTGCGCCGCGCCATCAACCTGGCGCTGACGGCCGATGTCGCCGCCGCCCTGACGTTGGAGGCGCTGCATGGGACGGATCGTGCTTATGACGGCCGTGTCCATGCCGCCCGCCCCCACCCCCGGCAGATTGATTGTGCCGCCTTCTTGCGCCGGTTATTGCAGGGCAGCCAGCTTCTCAGAGGGTACGATCCGCTAAACGTACAAGACCCCTACACCCTGCGTTGTGTACCTCAGGTGCATGGCGCGGCCCGCGACGCCATCGCCTACGCCCAATGGGTGATTGATATTGAACTGAATGCGGTCAACGATAACCCGATCATCTTTGTGGATGAGGAGACGGGCGCGACCGACGTGATTTCGGCCGGAAATTTTCATGGCGAGCCGATTGCCATGGCCATGGATTATATGAAACTGGCGCTGACCGAAATCGGCAATATGAGTGAACGGCGCATGGCGCGGCTGGTGGATGCAGACAGCAACGGCCGTGTCCTGCCCATGTTCCTCACCGCCGACGGCGGCCTGGAAAGCGGCCTGATGATGGCCCAATACACGGCGGCGGCGCTGGCCTCGGAGAACAAAGTCCTCGTCCACCCCGCCAGTGCGGACACCATCCCCAGCAGCGCTAATGTGGAAGACCATGTGAGTATGGGAGCGACGGCCGTGCGCCAGGCGGCGCAAATCCTGGATCACGTGGAAACCATCGTCGCCATTGAACTGCTCGGCGCGGCGCAGGGGGTAGACTTCCGGCGGCGGGTGATGGGGGGGGACAAGGTGTTGGGACGGGGCACGACCGTCGCCTACCAACTCATCCGCCAATCCGTCCCCTTCCTGGCCGATGATACCGTGCTGGCCCCACACATCGAACAATTACGCCAGTTGGTGGCTGATGGTACAATGAAGCGGGCGGTGGAGGCGGTGTTGGAACAGTAATCGGTTATCGGTTATCGGTTGAGCCGCGAAGGACGCGAAGGTATAGAATTTTTGGATGAAATGATGTTCAAGCCCATCCAATCTGAAGTGGGCGAACCTGTTTGGGAAATTGCCAGGCTGTTTCCTTATCAAGGAGATTGGACCGAAGCAGATTATCTGGCGCTTGAAACGAACCGGTCTTGTTGGATGGGTTTGGGATGGAGGTCACAGCCGTGTTCGCTGCCGCCGATCCCCGTAATCCGTAATCGGTTATGGCCCGCCCCAATTTGGTTGCCAGTCTGAGGTATCGTTGGCTGTCAGGGTGGTTAAATTTGTGCCATCCAACCGTATCAGGTAAAGATCGTTGTCCCCATCACGGGCGGACGTGAAGACGAGCCAGTTACCGTCGGGCGAGAATGAAGGGGAGAGATTGTCACCACCGTCTGTGACCCGGTAATAAACCGAGCCATCCACTGCCATCAGGTACAGATCACGGTCATTGGGCGGGCCGGCATAAAAAGCCAGCCAACGGCCGTTCGGCGACCAATCCACGCTACTGCCAATGTGGGGCAACGGCCGTGCCAACTCTCGCACACCATCCCCATCCACATCCAAGATCACCAGCGTGTACCCCTCTTCCCCGGCCAGGCGGCGGGCGAAGGCGATTTGCTGCCCGTCCGGCGACCAGACCGGGCTGAGGGCTTCGGCCCGGCCGGCAAGCTGTGTCAGAGGGTGAGGGTTACGGCCGTCCAGGTCGGCCACCCAGATGTTCAAACTCTCTCCCTCTGCGCGGGAAAAGGCTATTTGTGTACCATCGGGTGAAGCAGTCGGCGCATAATCCCCTTCATCCGGCGACAGAACCAGTTGCACATTCTCGCCATCCACAGCCGCCCGATAAATGGCAAATTGCCCTGAACGGACGCTGGAAAACAAAAAACCCTGTCCATCCGGCAGCCAGGAAGCGGCCCATTCAGTCGTCTCCGCAAAGGTTAGCTGCCGCTGATTGGAGCCATCGGCCGCAATGACACAAATCTGGTCAATATCTGCAATGAAGCAGGTATATACAATGTCACCCGTTGGCGGCGTTTGGGACACATCCAATGGTCTGTCGGCCAACAGCGGCGGAGGAACAGCAGGGGTGACTGTGAGAGGGGTCGTGATCACGGCCGTAGCCTGTGGTTGTGTCGGTAGACCTGTCGGTGTAAACGGTATGGCTGGCATGGTTGAGGCAGAAACAGATACGGTAGCGGTGGGAGCAGGCAATAAAGCAACCAGATCGGCATAAAGCTCAGAATCAGCAAGTATGGGATGCAGTTGTGGCGTCTGGGCTACCACATCCGCCACGCGGTTTTGCCAGGCGCTACCATAGGTCAACAAGTCGCTTAAATCGGCCAAGGCCGCTTCATTCTCGCCCATCGCCAGAGCGACCTGGGCGCGTTCATAACGGGTGGCGGGATTGGTGTTATTGAGGCTGAGAGCCACGCTGTAGGCCAGCCGGGCCGCATCCAGATCATCTTGCTGCACGGCCGTGCGCCCCTGTAACCAGCTTTCAATTTCCGCCGCCAGCGCCGGATTATCCAGACGATCATATTGTTGCAATGCGGCTAACATGGTCATTAAAAGTGGGTTACTTCCCATTTCACCTGCCAGCACATCCTCGGCCTGGGTGGTGTATACGGCCGTGATCACCCGTTCCACCTGCGGCTGCAAATCGGTAGACGGCGCCGCAAAAAGGGCGATCTTGTCTTGAGGGGGCAATTGTTCAAATAAAGCCACAGCCTGTGATTCATAACCTCTCAAAGCCAGCAGTTGCGCCAAATTATCCAGGCGCAAAGTGGGGTTTTCAGTGGTAGAGAAATTGGCAATATAGGTTTCGGCCAATAATGCGTCGGTACGCTGCGCCTGCCGCCAAAAGTAAATACTGGCGGCAATCGCCAGCATCGTGGTCACGATCAGAAATATCCACACCAGCCGTTGCCGCCGGACGGGTATATGCTGCTGAATCCAGTCTCGGTTGAAAGCATGGTGATAAATGCGATTACGCACAACTAAATTACCGGAACTGTCCACTTTGACTAACCCCACCAGTTTTAGCTCCGTCTGGTCAGCAGCACGTTCGTTGTTAGGCATTTTTTGGCCGCGATAAATAGCCTGGTAAAGGCGTAACAGACGCTCTTTTTGTGGGCTGGCCAGGACACGGCCGTTGACAAACTGTAAGTTGCTTTCTTCCACCAACGCCCGTTCGCTGAAAAAAAGCCGTGCCACCAGTTCGTCCACATCCTCGTCCGCCCAATGGACACGACCGTCGCGGACAATTGCCTGGCCGATGCGTTGGGTCAGGTAGGGGTGCCCGGCCGTCCAGTAATATACCCGGTTTATGGCAGCCACAGCCTCAGGCGGCAACCCTCTGGCAAAAACGGCCTGCATATCAGCTAATGCCAGTTCTTCCAACTCCATGCGCTCGCCGATGTTGAAAGGTGTGCGATGCTGGCTTTTGATGAGTTCATTGGGCGTGGCCACGCCTAACAATACCAGAGAAAGTCGCCCGGCATCTGTAGTCGTCAAGGTCTGGTTATAAATGGCGCGGACGGCCGCAAAAAAATCGTCAGAAAAGTCCAGTTTCAGGGCGCTATCTACCTCATCAATAAAAACGGCAATTGGCCCGGCTATTTCCACCAGCAGTACATCCCGGAAGAATTTGGTGAACCTTTTGACTGGCGAGAGCGATGATTGCCCCTGCCACCAATCAACGGCATCTGTGTCCAGCGGCAATTGTGATTGTAGATCGTCCAACAAACTCAGATACCAGGCTTCTTGATCGGCGGCGCCAATGGTTGTCAGGTCAATGAGCGCCGTCGCTACGCCTTCTGATTGTAACTGGCTGCCCAGCCGGTTCATCAGGCTGGATTTTCCCATTTGCCGGGTGGTGAGGATGTAACAGAGGACGCCATTTTGCACCAGATGGTGAAGGCGTTCATCCGTGGGGCGGGGCACATAGGAGGGGGCGTCTGGGCGCAGTGTGCCCCCGGCCACAAAGAAGTCAGGCGGCTGGTTCATAAGGTTTGGGCGAAGTATTGCCGGTAAAGATCGCAACGGCAGGTCACGGCCGTACCCAGCTGCTTAATCAGCCCTGCTTTGAGCAATCGGTAACGGGAGAAGTCATCGGCGCAGGTGTTGTGCATGAGTACCTGTTTCATGGCGGCTACCAAAACCGGATCGGTCGTCAGCAGCCGGTGTTGGGTGCGCAAATGGGAGATAAAGGGGCCAGATTCGGTTACGGCCGTTGCCAGCAAATCAGCCAGCGTCAAACCATCCCTGACCAGTGCATACAACGCCACTCGTGTCAGGAATGGGTGTCCATTTAGCAGTTGGTATAAAGTGGGAATCTGGGCCTCTGGTATGGGGGTGTGGTAACGGCCGTTCAATTCCCGCACCTGTGATTCCGTAAAATCCTGCAAATAGACCATCAAGCCCACATTAAAGGGAGATTGCTGCATGTCTTTGATGAGTAAATACGGTTCGGTGGTAATCGCCATCAACAAGGAGAATGTTTCCCAACGGCCGTGACGTGCCCGCAAATTGTGCCATGAACGCAACAGCCCAAAAAAGTCGGCATGATAATCGGTCAGCAGCAGCCGGTCTACCTCATCCAGCACCAATAACAGCGGCGCATCTAAAGCGGGTAATACGATGCGCTCTAGCAAGCGAGTGAGTTTACGGCCGTCGGCCAGCGGATTTTGCCAACTTTTCTCCACCTCTACGGGGTCTATCGCCAGTTCATCTACCAATGCATAGGCAAACTCCTGAAAAAAGCGCGCCTGTGTCGTCAGGCTCTCCTGGCTCATGCTTTGCAAGTCCAGATATACCACCCGCGCCCCATACGCCTGCCGCGCCGCTTGCGCTCCCCGCACCAACAACGACGTTTTGCCCACCTGGCGCGGCCCGGTAATGGTCATGGTATGTCCAGATCGCTGGTTTTCGGCCAACAAATCGGCGTCACCTTGCCGCTCAATGTAAAAAGCGTCAGACAATTTGAGCGCCCCACTGGGATATTCCAGCACAATGGTCGGTGTTTCATCCTTCGGCGCACCCTCCCACTCACGCAAGAGTATTGTCAGCAGCGTAATCGCTTTGCGTTGCGCTTCGTAATACTGCCCCCCCTCTGCTAATCCAATGCGCTGCTGAATTTCCAGCCGCGACAGACCGCGTATGAAACGCAGCGTGAGTATGTTGTAGATACGCCAATCACGTTCAAACCAGGCAGGATCATCTTCTTGCTCCGGCGGTGATTGGCCGGGGATACCTAACGCCTGGATGCCCTGCCGCAGCACATCCCGCAAAGCCTGAGCCAGGCCAGGCGACGCGGCCTCGTACCCTCTGGCAGCTCGTTGTTTCTCCACAAGGGTGAGGCGCGTTAGTGGATTCTGGCCCAAGTCCACCGATTGATGCCAGGTTTTGAGCGCCTGTTTGACCCAGGTTTCCCACTGGTTGTTGTCTGCCGCTACCAATATTTTCTCCTTTGCTACCCAAGACATCCGATTTCTCAAAGAAATCGGATGTCTAGCGGTTCACCATTCTAACAAATGGCCGACGGGTCTACTACCGAATTTCTACCGACTTTGTTTCCATCATCACAGTAGCACAACGGAGTTCATAACCGCACCCACAAACCAGAATGGATGTCAATTCAACCCGGCTGTCCCCCAGGACAGCCCTACTAACGGGAGGTTTATGATGACATTTCATTCGATTACCCAGACAAGAGTGAGCCGTCGCAGTTTTTTAAAGGGAGTGGGGGCAACAGCCGGTTATATGTTTTTGCCGTTCGATTTTGGCCGGATCCCCACAACCCCGCAAAAGAGGAGTTCTGTAGCCATTCCCCCTTCCTTGATGCTGCATAGTCCCGACGGCCGTGCCGATTTTCTGCCACATCTGCTGGAACAACTTCAGGCTGAAGGTTTCACGGCCGTTACCTACCGAAGCTGGTATCAATCAGTGCTTACCGGGCAGACACCGCCCAAACCGATCATTCTCAGCATAGATGACATTTCGCTGGCCCGTAGCGCCTGCGCCGCCTTCAACGCGTTCGCACAGATGAAGGAATGGATCAAGGCGGCGGGCATGACGGCCGTTTATGGCGTCATCACCGAACCCGTCATCGGCGAGCAACCACAGTGCGAGCAAGACGAGGCACGCTGGGACATGATGCAAGCCTGGGCTGAAGAAGGTTTTGAACTGGCTTCCCACACCTCCTATCACTCCAACTTCAACGCCCTGGACACCGGCCCCCGGCCCGATTTCACAACCATTGACTATGAAGCAGAAATTGTGCGTTCGGCGCACCTGATAGAAAACAAATTGGGGGAACGTGGGCTTCCTTACAATGTGCAAACCTTGATCTTGCCGTATGGCAGTGGTTATTCCTATCAGAAGCCCGAACCGCAAATCCATCCCGGCATCACCGCTGCCTGTCAGCAAACCAATATCAAGTTTGTGGTGGGCATTGTAAACGGCCGTGCCCCCCAACCCCTGACCACGTTCACCAACTCCAATGAACTGGTCTATGTCGGGCGCATTCCCCCTGCTTATTTCACCGACACAAACGGGCAGCAGCTTCCCCATGCCGGGCAGACGGCCAATTGGCTGCGTGCCTGGCACAATAACAACTAGGCAGGGGGATGATCATGCGCTACCAGACATACCTTCTCCTACTTGTGATCACGCTTGTGACCTGCGCCTGCGCCCAGACGGCTCATTCAGAACCAGCATCTATCGGGGCAACGGCCGTTCCCTTGCGAACAACCACACACCAGCCAGTGACCAACACGGCCGTTGCCTCACCCACCCATATGCGCCAACTCACAATAACTACCCCTTCGTCGTCCCAGAGGCCAACCGCTACAGCTACACACTCACCGACACAAACGCCAACAGCCACTACAACGGCCACGCATACCCCTTCTCCCACAGCCACCTCCACCCCATTTGAAGCTTGCCGTCCGGCAGCCGCCACCGTCCCACACCTGACCATTGCTCCTGGCCCCTGGGCACGGCCGTCGGCCTCTACCACCGTCATCCATCATGGCCCCAGCGATGGCCGAAAGCTAATCCACCTTAGCTTTGACGTAGAAGGCCACGCCTCGGTATTGAGTGGATTACTCAACGTGTTGGACAAACATCAAGTCAAAACAACCATGTTCATCGTGGGCAGTTGGGCAGAGGCGAACCCATCTTGGGTTTCGGAAATTGCCCGGCGCGGGCATGAATTTGGCAACCATACCTACTCGCACACCCATCTGCGCCAGTTGACCACAGAACAAATCCAGATGGAACTGCAACAAACAGAAACCATCATGATGAACCTGTCCGGACAAAGCACCAAACCGTGGCTGCGTCCCCCATATGGTGGGTATTCAGAGGACACAGTTCAAGCGGTTCATGCTGTTGGCTGGACAACGGTTATCTGGAGTGGGCACGGTCTGGATACAAGTGCCGATGCCGATGAGCGAATCATCTGTAACACATTGGTGCAATATGCGGAACCAGGCGCTATTTTGCTATTGCATACGTCAAACCCGGCGGTGGTCACGGCCGTAGACCGCTTCATCACCGAAATGCACAACCAGGGTTACACCTTCGTCCCCCTATCCCTCCTGCTGGCCGGAAACTGACTAACACAGGCAAATACCCCCACCTTGCGCTATAATTGCGACACCATCTCATATAGGCTGAATTTCATAATTCATCCTTCATAATTCCTAATTTTTCAGGAGATTCCCCCATGAACGAAGTCGTGATTGTTAGCGCCGGGCGCACCCCCATTGGCCGCCATGCCGGGGCGCTGGCAGAGGTACGCCCGGATGATATGGCCGGGTTGGTGATCAAAGAAGTGGTTGCCCGCAGCGGCATTGACCCTAACGAAATTGAAGAAGTGTATTTTGGCTGCGCCAACCAGGCGGGCGAAGATAACCGCAACGTGGCCCGCATGGGGGCGCTGCTGGCGGGGCTGCCGCAGTCGGTAGCCGGTGTCACCGTCAACCGCCTCTGCGCCAGTGGGCTGAACGCGGTCAACCAGGCCGCCCGCGCCATTCGCTGCGGCGAAGGGGAAGTGTTTATTGCCGGTGGTGTGGAAAGCATGAGCCGCGCTCCCTACTCCCTCCCTAAAAATTCCCGCGCCTGGGGGCCTTCAGGCAATATCACTGGCTGGGATACCACCCTGGGCTGGCGCTACCCCAACCCGAAGATGGAGGCGCTGTTTCCCCTGGAAGCGATGGGCGAAACGGCCGAGAACATTTACGAGATGAGCCTGGCCGGGAAAATTGCAGGGAAGCCGATCAGCCGCGAGGAACAGGATGCCTTTGCTCTGGAAAGCCAGCGCCGCGCCTGCCAGGCCATCAACAACGGCTACTTTACCCGCGAAATCGTGCCCGTGCCCCTGCCCACCCGCAAAGGCGACCCGGTGCTGGTGGATACAGACGAACATCCACGTATCAAAAAAACGGCAAATGGCTACGAATTGGACACGGACATGGCCACGCTGGCGAAACTGCGCCCGGCCTTTCGCAAGGAGGGCACGGTAACGGCGGGCAATGCCAGCGGCCTGAATGATGGGGCGTGTTCGCTGCTGTTGATGTCAGCAAAGAAGGCAGAGGCGTTGGGGCTACGGCCGTTAGCCCGATGGCTATCTTCTGGTGCAGCCGGTGTGGACCCGCGGGTGATGGGGTTGGGGCCGGTCACGGCCGTGCCCAAAGCCCTCTCTCGCGCCGGGATCGGCATGGCCGATATTGACCTGATTGAACTCAATGAAGCGTTTGCCGTGCAGTCATTGGCCGTCATGCGCGAATTGGAGATGCGCCCGGAAATCACCAACGTCAACGGCGGCGCCATTGCCCTCGGCCACCCGCTGGGCTGCTCCGGGGCGCGTATCCTCACCACTCTCATCTACGAAATGCACCGCCGCGCCAACGAAGGCCAGCCCATGCGTTATGGTCTGGCAACATTATGCGTCGGCGTCGGCCAGGGTGAGGCGACGGTGGTGGAATTGGTGCAATGAAAGAATGAGATTAGGAGATTGGGAGATTGAATCTCCCAATCTCTCAATCTCTCAATCTCCTATGCTGCTCACGGCCGTCACCCCCGACATATTTCAAGTTCAACTCCCCCTCCCCTTTGCCCTGCGCCTTGTCAATTGTTACCTGCTGCGCGGGGAGACGGGTTGGACGGTGGTAGATAGTGGCCTGAACACCAGCAAAGCGCGGGCTGCCTGGCAAGAAGCGTTTGCCGAACTGGGCATCCGACCACGCCAGATTGAGCAAATTGTGCTCACCCACATTCACCCCGACCACTACGGGTTGGCCGGTTGGCTGGCGGCACGGTGTGTGGCCGATGGTGGCAATTCGCCGCCGGTGCGTCTCTCGGCGCGGGAAGCGTGGCTGGCGGTGCATTTTTGGGGACGCACCGTCTGGCAGCAGCCAAATTACATTTCTTTCTGGCAGCAGTGCGCGGTACCTGACGGCCTGGCCCAGGCCATTGCCGAAACAACGGAGCAGACGCGGCAGCGCACCTACCCCCATCCGGCTACACACGACATCATTGAATCGGGCACACCCATCCAATTGGGCACACGGCTGATGCGGCCGTTGCTCATGCCCGGCCACAGTGACGGGCAGTTGGTCTTTTATGACGCCACCGACCGACTGCTGCTCTGCGGCGACCATGTGCTGCAAGCCATTACGCCGAACATCAGCCTGTGGCCGGACGGGGAAGCCGATCCGTTAGGGCGCTACCTGGCCTCGTTGGCCGAGCTGGCACAGCTTGAGGTGCGGCTGGCGCTGCCGGGGCATGGGCCGGTGATGGAGGATATGCACGGCCGTATCGCCGAAATCACCCACCACCACCATGAACGGCTGGCCCAAACCGAGGCCGTCCTCTCCCAACCCTGCACCGTGTTTGAAGTCAGTCAACGACTGTTTGAGCACACCAACCTCAGCGTCCACGAGATGCGCTTTGCGGCTACAGAGACGTTGGCGCATCTCGATTATCTGGTGCGGCACGGCCGTGCGCGGCAATATGGGGAAACGGGGTGGTATTTTGAACGTAACTGACCCTAAGGGTTTGGGAAACCTTTGGGGTCTGCGCCATCCTCGCGTGACATTCCACACTACGCAACTCGACTGCTTCTATGTATACTAGGTACATTCGTCCCTTAAATGTCTTAACCACCCATACCCAACTGAAGGAGAAACAGTGATGGCAGACACCGTATTACACCGCTTACACGAAAACGGCCGTACCCGCCCCAACGCCCCCGCCTACTACGAAAAACGCAACAACATCTGGGTGCCCACCACCTGGCAGGAATATCTGCAACAGGTTCGCCAGGCTGCTAAAGCATTAGTCGCCCTGGGTTTTGAACCAGGCCAGAACACCACCATACTTGGCTTTAACCGCCCGGAATGGGTCGTCTTTGATCTGGCGACCATGCTGGCTGGCGGCGCACCGGCCGGCATCTACACCACCAATTCCCCCGCCGAATGTAAATATATTGTCGAAAACGCGGAAACCCCCATTATCCTGGTTGAAAACGAAGGGCAGTGGCAGAAAATCAAAGAAGTGCGTGATGACATCGCCTGCCTGAAACACATCATCACCATGAAGGGCACAAAAATAGACGACCCCATGACGCTGGATTGGGATTCGTTTTTGGCAAAGGGCAAGGATGTACCCGACGCCGAAATTGACCAACGGCTGGAATCGCTGCGCGAAGACCAGTTAGCCACTCTCATTTACACCTCCGGCACTACCGGGCCACCCAAAGGGGTGATGCTGTCGCATAAAAATCTGGCACGCACAGCGAACAACGCCGTGCAGTTATTGAACTTAGGGCCGGCTGATTCGGCCGTGTCCTACCTGCCCTTTTCGCACATTGCCGAGCAGATGGTCTCTATTCATGCGGCCGTCAGCGCTGGTTATCAAATCTATTTTGCCCAATATCCGCCCCAAGATCATCTCAATGAAAATCTCAAAGAAGTGCAACCGACGCTGGTATTTGGCGTGCCGCGTATTTGGGAGAGATTCCAGGCAGCGGTGGCGGCAAACCTGAGCCACGCCACCGGCATTCGCGCCAAGATCGCCCATTGGGCAATGGGTGTGGGCAACAAGAGTTCGGCGCTGAAAAACCAGGGCAAGGCGCCATCTGGTATGTTGGGATTGCAGTACAACATCGCCAACAAGCTCGTTTTTAGCAAGGTAAAAACGGCCTTAGGTTTTACTAAGATGCGCGTGGGCGTGACGGCCGCAGCGCCCATTGCTCCAGAGATTTTGCAGTTCTTCGCCAATCTGGACATCTTCGTTTATGAATTGTATGGTCAATCTGAGGGCAGCGGCCCCACTAGCACTAATCGCCCCGGCGCGAATAAAATTGGTTCTGTGGGCCAATTTTGGCCGGAAACCGAAATTCGCCTGGGAGATGATGGTGAGATTATCCTGCGCGGCCCCAACGTTTTCCTCGGTTATTACAAAAATGAGGAAGCAACCAATGATGACCTGATTGATGGCTGGCTGCATTCCGGCGACCTGGGGCAGTTTGATGATGAAGGTTATTTGACCATCGTCGGGCGCAAGAAAGAGATCATCATAACGTCTGGCGGCAAGAACATTGCGCCTAAGAATATTGAAGCGGCGCTAAAGCAGTGTGATCTGGTGTCGCAGGCGGTAGTGATTGGCGAACAGCGGCGGTACATTGCGGCATTACTGACGCTAGACCCGGAGGCAGCGACGGTATTTGCTGAGGCAAATGGGCTTGAGGGCCAAACCTTACATGATAATCCCAAAGTGATCGAACATCTTCAGAAAGAGATTGATACGAAGGTGAATCCGCTGTTTGCCCGTGTGGAGCAGGTGCGCCAGTTCCGGGTGTTACCGCGTGACTTTTCTATTGAGGATGGTGAATTAACGCCGACGTTGAAAATCAAGCGGCGTATCATTAACACAAACTTTAAAGATGAGATTGAGTCTATGTATCAGGAGTAGGTTGGGGTCATTTGTTTGAAAGAAAACGGCCGTACCCCTCCCCGGTACGGCCGTTTTTTTGTCCTTTTGTCCAGTTTGACAGCCCATTGGCTGTTGTTATAATTGCCGTTGGCTTTTTGGTCTGCATACAGGTGTGGGGCCCAACGAGCATTACCAAACAACTACATCTGGCTTAAAAAGCAACAGCTTCCTCCCCAGCATCCGTAGTCACTAAACTTACAATCGGGAAAGGCGCAGACCGAATCAACATTACCCCTGCGTCAGGAGAATCTTGTCATGAGTGAAGAAATGCAAACAATTGAAGAGGATACGCCAACCTCTAAACCCCAAAGCATCAACGATCTGAAACCCAAAATGAAACTCAACGGGATCGTGACGCGCATTGAATTGTATGGCGCGTTTATTGATCTGGGGATTGGCGTCAATGCCCTTATCCACATTTCACAATTGGGGCAGGAACATGTCAATCGGGTAGCTGACGTGTTAAGCGTGGGGCAAGAAGTGTCGGTGTGGGTAGATAAGGTGGATGCCGCTCGCAACCAGATTATGGTCTCAATGATTGAGCCGTTGGCCGTAGATTGGAATGATCTGGAAATTGGTCAGGTGTACACCGGCACGATTACGCGGCTGGAAAATTTTGGCGCGTTTGTGAACATTGGCGCGGAGCGGGAAGGGCTGGTTCACATTAGTGAACTGAATCATAACTATGTGAAACACCCCAGCGAAGCGGTGCGCGTTGGCGAAGAAGTGCAGGTACAGGTGTTGGGCTTTAGCCGCCGTAAACGGCGTATTGACCTGAGCATCAAGGCAACACTGGAAAAGCCGGAAGCTGTGGCTGCCCCGGCCAGAATGGAAGCGCAGGTAGAGGATTACGACGAGCCGGAAGAAGAGGAAGAAGCGTTGTCGGCGATGGAGTTTGCTTTGCGACAGGCGCTTGGTGATGAGTATGACAGTGGCAAAGGCAATCGCAATCGCAACAAGAAGGCGAGCAAGAATCGCCGCCGCAATGAACGT
>CAYXUZ010000018.1:47226-57682 GCA_964467705.1 uncultured Ardenticatenaceae bacterium
CGCATTCGGGCGCAGCAGGATGATATTATGAGCCGCACGCTGCATGTGCATCAGAATTGAGCCGGTAATCGGTGTACGGTAATCGGTAATCGGTAATTGAAATGAGAAAGCCCCTGAACAGGGGCTTTTTTTATTCGAGGAGCCAGGCGGTGAGGGTGTGGCCGGCCGGGACGTGGCGCATACCTTCGGGGATGATGAGCAGGGCGTTGGCGCGGACGAGGGAGGTGAGCATGTGTGAATCCTGGCTGCCGGTGGGGGTGGCGATAGTCACGTTGTCCCGTTTGCTGACGATGGCGCGGATGTAGCTTTCACGGCCGTCCGACTCCATCTCCTCTTGCAACTCTGCCAATACCTGCGGCCGTTCTAGCTGTGTGTGGCCCGCCATTTTCAGGATGGCAGCGCGGGCAAAGCGTTCAAAGGAAACCATCGCCGAAACGGGGTTGCCGGGCAGGCCGATGTAGGGCACGCCTTTGTAGGAACCGTAGGCTAATGGTTTGCCGGGGCGCATCCGCACCCGCCAGAAGCCGATGTTGCCTTCCGCTTCCAGCACGGCTTTGACCACATCGTAGGCACCTACAGAGACGCCGGCGGAACTGATGAACAGGTCTACGCCGGCATCCAGCCCGGTTTGCAATTTGGCGCGCACGTCGGCTTCGCTGTCGCGGGCGATGCCGAGCGGGAGGGGGATTGCGCCCAATGAGGCCACCTGGGCGGCCTGGGCGTAGCCGTTGCTGTTGCGGATTTTGCCGGGTTGCAGCGGTTGTTCGATGGGGATGAGTTCGTCGCCGGTGGCGAGGATGCCAACCAACGGCCGTCGCACAACCAATAGTTCCGCGATGCCTAAGGCGGCCAATAGACCAATTTCCTGGGGGCGGATGAGGTGCCCGGCGTGGAGAACGGTTTGCCCGGCCTGGATGTCGCCGCCGGGGGGGCGGATGTAGTCGCCGGGCTTGACGGGGCGGTTGATCTGGATGGTGGTGGGCAACGGCCGTGCCTTGTCGCGCCAGTTTTCGTTGGTGTCTTCGACGGGGATGACGGCGTCTGCACCGGGGGGGATGGGGGCGCCGGTCATAATGCGCACGGCCGTGCCCCGTTCTATTTGTATAGTTGGCGCAGACCCGGCGGCAATGTCGCCGATGACGCGCAGGGTGGCGGGCTGGTCGCTGGTTGCGCCCACGAGATCGGCAGCGATGAAGGCATAACCGTCCATGGCTGAATTGGCGAAGGGGGGCAGATTGTCTTGCGCGGTGATGGGCGCGGCCAATACCCGGCCCAGTGCGTCCGGCAGGGCGACCGGTTCGGGGGGGAGGATGGTGAGGGGGGCGAGGACGGCCGTGAGTGCTTCTTGAACTGTCAGATTTTCTACATTTGCCATAGTGTTCATCACTTCCAGATGTAAATATGGAAAGGGTTAGTCATTTGCCAGCGCGTCGAGCAGGGACTGAACACCCCAAAGCAAGACACCATATTCGCCCATAGTTTTACGCAGTTCTTCATCCGCGCGAGATCATCGTCACCGGTGATGATGGCGTTTGCCCGGCCATCAATGGCTGTGGCCAGGACGGGATGGTCTTTGGGATCGCGGCAGCGCGGTGGGATGGTTTGGAGTTCAACTATTTCGCCGCGTGTGCGCATCTGACGATACAGTTTTTCTGCTTGTTGGGGATCAATGTATTTTTGGAGACGGGAACGCTGCCAGACATGGTTGTATTCGTCTAGTAGGGGCTGGCTGGTCACTAATTGAAATTGGTTGGCTTGCCAGATGGTTAAGATGGGCAAGGTAACTCGTCCACGCAGCAAAATGCGAATCCAGATATTGGTATCAATGACAAGCCGTAGCATGAGGGGTTATGAAGGTGATTGGCGCACGGCCTGTATTTCGGCCAGGATGTCCGCATCGGAAATCTCATTCACGGGGGGTTGGCTATAGAGTTCGGTAATGAGCTGTGTTAATTCTCGGTCTAGTTCGGCATTGGCTAAAGCTCTGGCGAGCCTGGCTCTTTCGTTGGGTTCTAGCTGGCGCACGGCCGTGATCAACTGTTCAACAGTCAGTTCCACTTCAATGGTAGCTGTGGTCATTGCGTCACCTCATCATATCAATTTGATGACATTATAACGCCAACCTATGTGTCTGCCATGTTTATTGCTCCCTGTCTCCTGCCGGTCTGGTAGCCATAACCTTATGCACAGTAATTGGCGAATAGATGGTGTTGTGGGGTATTAGGCTGGGTGATGGGTTTGGTGGGGAGGAGGGTAGGTGTTGGGGCGGTACGGCCGTGATGATGGTGGAGAGAAAACGGACACCAACATCGTTAAGTATCCGAAATCAATCTGGTTGCCATTAATTCCTCAACTCGTCTGACAATCTCATTAAGCCTTTCCTCAGTGAACCGCCAATGTTCTGGAATTTTATCTATTGTGCCAGCCCCATGTGCTCGTTGTGACCAGGCATGATATTCATAAAGGATAGTTTCTCCACGACCAGCAGCCGCCGCCTTGAGCCAAACAGCAATCTCATGCGGAGTAGCCAGATACATTCGGGGTAACTGATCTAATGGAACATCTTTGAACTGTACCAGACAAAAGATTGTCTTACGCGAGTGCTTGATGAGCCAGGCATCAACTGCGCCGTGGTAGTTAGCGTTTTTAATGTGCGACTGTGTCAATCCCCATCCCCCATCTTTGCTACCCTTCACCGATACCTTGAGAACCCGGTCACCATCAACAGCCACAAAGTCATATTCTGACTGATTTGCTCCGTATTGAACAGAGACATCCCAACCGCAACGTGCAAATTGAGCGGCGGCAAAGGCTTCAGCTGCGGTAGCTACTTGCCATGAGTTTTTCATTTACTGCCTCCAGTTGCTTATCAGGATGCCAAACGGCCGTCCAACTCCAACCGTTCCGCCGCCCCCTGCATTGCCGTCAGGACGTTGCCCATGTGCTGCCAGAGTGGGGTACGGCCGTGAACCTCTACAATCACCAAATCACCGGCAAAATACCGGCCTGTGTGATAGTTCGATCTTTGGTGATGATCTCCACAGAATCACCTAAGTCTCGAAGATGCAAACCGGTGCTAACAATAAAGCGATCATGCAGTTCGGGAATTTGCAACCCTTCTGGCGTGAGGCTCCGTTCAAAAACATCCCACGTGAGCGGGAAGATCTCAATGCGTTTATCGTTGTGTACATCCGTTAGCAAATCTTTTGTGGTGGGAATACCAATACGCCCGCGCTCAATGAGAAATGCCGCTTCTGCCAAAGCAATAAGCGGCAAGACCATAAGGCTGTCAGCCGCCCCCATTCTGGTTTTAGCCTGAGTACCCAGTTTGGGATTACCTTCCAGATACCAGACCAGTGCATGGGTATCCAAAATGAGTTTATTCGCCATTGAGTTCGTTCTCTGTGGGATGCCATTCGGCAATAGCAAAATCTTCTAAGGATGACAGGCGATTGCCTTTGTATTTGCCAAATTGCAGGGGCTTTGAATCTTGCGCCGGGAAAGGGATGAGCGTAGCTGTCACCCGTTGAATGAGGCGCAGGCGAGAGTCTGGTGAAAGTTGATTCACTTGCTTGAGAATATCATCCAAAACGTCAGCATCTGCTACCATGTTCGTATCTCCTTAAACAACCTTTGCCTATTCTATCACACCTATCACTCATCCATTCGCCAAACGGCCGTCCAACTCCAACCGTTCCGCCGCCCCCTGCATCGCCGTGAGGACGTTGCCAATGTGCTGCCAGAGTTCCAGACGGCCGTCGAAACAGACCCGGCTAAAATCATCCGTCACTTCGACCACGTGATCACGGTCCACCCCGGCGGCAAAGCGTTTATCCTTCCACTTATTGCGCACCGATTTCAGTTCCAGGTCGTGAATGTTGCGCGACGGCCGTACCAACGTCGCCGCAATAATCAACCCCGTAATCTCATCACAGGCCAGCAAGGCAAAATCAATGGGCTGCTCCCGTTCCACCCCGGTTCCCTCCGTATTATGGCTCAAAATCGTGCGCACAACCGCCTCATCAAAGCCCCGCTCCCGCAAAATCGGCGCACCCGCCAGTGGATGGCGGTGCAAATCCGGGTGAATCTCCCAATCAAAATCATGCAGCAGCCCCACCACTTCCCACAACCCTGCATCCGCCCCTAACAACTCTGCATACCAGCGCATCGCCGCGCTCACCGCCAGCATATGCCGCCGCAGCCCCCCATCCTGCACATATTCACAGACTATTGCCCATGCTTCGTCCCTTCCCATCCTCACCTTGTCACCCCTTCACCCTGTCATCATGTCATTCCATGATGTCCCCATCACTCACCTCATCATCGGCAACGGCCGTGCCCCCATTCTTCGCCCCACAATCACAGCCACCCCCCTCATGTTTCGAGCAGCCCGCCTCCGCCTTCTTCTGCAACGCCTCCAACTCATCCAGCGGCTCCAACTCATGGCGGAAAAACTCATGCCATTCGCCTTCAATATCCACCACCACCGAATCCCGCAAAACGCGCACATCCCGCACCCGCCCCTCACCACGCGGCGTGCCAATCCGTTTGCCCAACTTCGGCAGCGTCTTCTTCGCCTCCACATACTGCTCATACTCATACACCAGACAGCAGCGCAAACGGCCGCACATCCCCGTAATCTCCTGCGGACTCAGCGAAATCCCCTGCTCCTTCGCCATGCGAATCGAGACCGGGCTAAACTCCGTCAGAAAAGTCGAGCAGCAGCGCGGCCCACCACACGCCCCATACCCCCCCATAATCTTCGCCACATCCCGCGGCCCAATCAACCGCATCTCAATCCGCGCCCGGAACGCCTTGCTCATCGCATTTTGCAGCGGCTTAATCTCCAGCTTCTTATTCTCCGTCGTATAATGAATCGTCAACCACGAGCCATCAAAGCTGTACTCCGCCTTCACAAACTTCGCATCGCTATAATTGAGTTCCGCCGCCTTCTCCCGGCACGTAATCAGCGCGTCCAACTCCTTGGACTCCCACAACTGCTTCATCACCAGATCACGCGGCGTTGCTTTTCGTTCAATCGCCCGCATCCCCTTCTGCTTGTGCGCCTGCTCCGGGGCCACAAAAGTCATAATCTGCCCCAACTGGCGACCGCGTTTTGTCTCTACCAACACATAATCGCCCATGGCCACATCGTGCTGCGCCCCCACCTTAAAATGATACAACTTACCCAACTTCTGAAAACGAATCCCCACAAAGGGCGTCTTCTCTTGAATCACCGTTGTCATACGTTTAGCTCCAACATTCACCTGTCATTCCGACGAGTCTTCGAGGAGGAATCCCTCCGATTATAACATCGAGAGATTCCTCGCTCCGCAGACTCCGCTCGGAATGACATCTTCTGCGTATTATTTCAACCAATCATCTGAATCGGAATAAAGTTCGCCTGATTTGCCAGCGACAGCACACTAATCCGCGCCGCCACCGTGCGCGCAATCTGGCGCAGAGCAAAAGCCGCCGCCGAATCGGGATAGGCCACCACTACCGGCTGGCCTGTATCCCCGCCAATACGGATATTGGCATCCATCGGCACCGAACCCAAAAATTCTACATCATAATCGGCCGCCAGTTGTTCACCCGCGCCCGTGCCAAATATCTCGCCGCTCATGTTCTCCACAATGCCAATGGTGGGTACATCCAGCTTCTCAAACATCTTCATGCCGCGCAGGGCATCGGCCGCCGCCACCTGCATCGGTTGGGTGACAATGATCACCCCGGTGGGCGGGAGAATTTGCGCCAGCGTCAACTGGGCGTCACCCGTACCCGGCGGCAGGTCTACAATCAGGTAATCCAGTTCACCCCAGGCCACATCCGCCAAAAGCTGGCTGATGGCGCTGTGCAGCATCGGCCCACGCCAGATAAGCGGCTGATCCGGCCGCACCAGGAAGGCCATGGAAATAAAGCGCACCCCATACTTTTCGGCCGGGATCATTTTGCGATCTTGTACGGGCGGCAGTTTATCCACGCCCATCATCATGGGCACGTTCGGGCCTAGAATGTCGGCGTCCAGCAGTCCCACCCGCGCCCCTTCCTCAGCCAGAGCAATAGCTAAGTTGACAGCAATGGTAGATTTGCCCACGCCCCCTTTGCCGCTGGAAACGGCGATGACGTTGCGGAAATTTTGGCCGAGGTCTTTGTTCTGGCGGGCGCTGGTGGGCACATTGGCGTCCCAGTTGATGGTGATCTTGCCGACATCCGGCAATTTCGCCAGCGCCGCCCGTGCATCCGCTTCCATTTTGCCCTTGAGCGGGCAGGCGGGGGTAGTGAGCATAATGGTGAAGGAGATGTCACGGCCGTTCACCTGCAAATTCCTGATCATATTCAGCGATACTAAGTCCCGGTGCAGCTCCGGCTCTATCACCGTCGCCAAAGCAGCCTGCACTGCTTCCGGGGTAATACCGTTTTCATTCTTTTTTGCAAACATCAATCAACTCTTTCAAAGACCCTAAGGGTTTTCTGAAACCCTTAGGCTCTTCGCCTATATAAACAAATTGCGCATGGCCGCCAAGCCATACGCAATTATAACCGTTTATGGCAAGTGGCAAGTTACTCTAAAAATATTGACCTGCCACCTGCAACCTGTCACTTGCAACTTTAGTATGTATCACCCCGATACATCAATTGGCGGGCGTGTTCGTCCGCCAGTGTGGGGTCTGGTTCGCCATCACCCGCCTGCCGGGCCTTCTTCTTGGCTTTGGCTTCTTCCACGAAGTTGCGGGCTGCTTCTTCAGCCGCCGCTTTCTTGGGGGCAATCTCACGCCAATAGCTCAATGGTTTGCTTAGCCGCTCTTTGTCATGGATGTGGGCGGTAGTGCGGTTGTAGCTGGCCAGTTCATAGTCGTGGTCCAACTTGATGGCATCAAACGGGCAGAACTCCATGCAAAAGCCACAGTTCATGCAAATGTCAATGTCAATGAAGAAGGCGTTCGGTTCGGGTTTGGGACGGCCGTTGGGCTGTTTACCCCGTTCAATCCAGATACACTGCGGCGGGCACACTTTGGCGCAAATGCCGCACGACGTACACCAATCCTTGCCCCACTTTTGCCCCGGCGGGGGATCGTCGGTAATCAAAAAGGGCACAAAGCGGAAACGTTCCGGCACATCCAGCTTTTCTTCCGGGTAAAAGACCGTCTTCACGCCACGCCCTTTCACCCCCTGGCGCACTTGCAGGGCTTCGTCATTATAGTAACGGCCGCCCCGCGCTGCCCAGTAAAAATCATCCAGGTACGAATCAACAAAATGCTTCATGACCACAGCCATGCCTTTGAGAATGCCAGTTCCGTACATAGTTTCTCCAGAGAAGTGTTTTGGTGCTATCGTGATTTCGTGTTTTTGTGGTACCAAAACACAAGATCACTAAGACACGAAATCACCGATCAACTTCGCCTAACACAATATCAATACTGCCCAAAATCACCACAATGTCCGCCACCTTGTGTCCCTGGCACATTTTGCCCAGGGGGGTCAGGTTGATGAAGGAGGGGGCGCGCACGTGGTAGCGGTCGGGGTTGCCCTCGCGGCGGCGGGCGGTGATGTAATAACCGAGTTCACCTTTGGGATTTTCCACACGGCCGTAAGCCTCCCCCGCTCGTGGCGCCCGCAAAGCATATTGGGGTTTGTCACTGTTAATTTTTTGCCCGGCCGTCGCCTTAACGTGGGGTAACACCTGCTGCAAAATACGCAAACTCTGCCGCATCTCCTCCATGCGAATATCATACCGGTCCATCACGTCGCCATTAAAGCGCACCGGGATGTCGAAATCCAGATGAGGATAAAACGAATAGGGATTGGCGCGGCGCACATCATATTGCACCCCGCTGGCGCGTAACACAGGCCCGGCCGCGCTGTAGGCAATCGCATCTTCCCGTGTCAGCACACCCACGCCAATACAGCGCGAGCGCACAATCTCATTACCCGTCATCAACTGATCGCCCTGATCCAGCACGCGGGGAAGATTCCCATAAATCAGCTCTTCCAAAAATTGCAGGGTGGGTGTACCGCGCACATCGTCCGGCAAGTCATAGGCCACGCCGCCAAACCGCATGTAATTGCACATCATCCGCGAACCGGCGGCAGCTTCAAAAAAGTCCAGGATCAACTCCCGTTCCAGATAAAAGTAGAGCATAGGCGTTTGCAACGCGCCCAGATCATTGAGCAGGAAACCCAACGCCCACAGATGGTTGCAAATCCTGGTCAGTTCCACCATCAGGATGCGCAGCCACTCGGCCCGTTCCGTCACCGCCATGCCAAACAGCTTTTCCACCGCCAGTACATAGCCGTGGTTGTTGCTCATGGAGGAGAGATAATCGAGGCGGTCGGTGTAAGGGAGGTTCTGAATGAAGGTGTTGCGCTCGCCGATTTTCTCATGGTTGCGGTGCAGATAGCCCATCACCGGCTTCAAATCCACCACCGTCTCCCCATCCAGCACCACCACCATGCGGAACACACCGTGTGTGGACGGATGCTGCGGGCCGATGTTGACCGTCACCTTGTCGGTCTTGATGCCCGTGCCGGGGTCTACCACATGCGTTTCGCCGGGCAGGTACATGTCCGTTTCCACGTCATATTCGTTGCCGGTGGGTTGCCAACCATTTGGGTACTGCACATTTTTGCCAAACGGGTTCTTCTCTTCGGCGCGGAAGACACCGCCATCTGGCCAACGGCTGCCAAAGGGCTTCTTCTCTTCTTCAAAGAACGCCTCTTTCCAATCCTTGCGCAGCGGGTGACCGTTGAAGCCATCCCACGTCAGAATGCGGCGCAGGTCGGGGTGGCCCTCAAAATGAATGCCGATCAAATCCCACGCCTCCCGTTCCTGGAAATCCGCGCCAGGCCAGATGGGGACAAGGGAAGGGATGACCGGGTTGTCGCGGTCTACCTGCACATGCAGCACGAGGGCGTCACCGCCCTGATCCAGGCTGTAGGTGTGGTAAACGGCTTCCAGTTTATTTTCGCCCATCAGGTCTACGCCGGTGACGCTGCTGAGGTAGTTAAAGCCGAAGTCATCGCGCAAGGCGGTGGCTACTTCCACCAGTTTATCGGCGCTGACCATGACGCCGCCGTACCCTTCACGGGTCTCATCGGTTACAGCGTCGGGGAAGCGCTCTTTGAGCAGGGCGGCGGCGCGAGCTACGGGGTCATCGGACACGGCCGTGCCCACTTCCACCATCTCTTCATCTTGCGGTTCGGGTGCATCTAAAATCAGTTCACTCATGGGATACTCTTCCGAAAAATCTTCTGGTAGCAAGTTGCAGGTGGCGAGCGATGACTTGCAACCTGCAACTTGCCACCTGCAACAGATCAAATGTCACTCTGCGGTCTCGTTGACGGCAACCGCCTGCATCTCTTCCACCTTCGTCGCCTGCTCCCGGATAATGTGCAACTGGCGCATATCCACCAGGTCAGGGCCAAGCACAGGGATAGGCACCACGCCATCGACCGTGGGGTCGCCCTTGCCATACCAGGGCACAGTAGCGATAGACTGCTGGTCAATTTTCTCTTGCAAGGCAATCAGGCCATTGATGAGTGCCTGAGGTGTGGGTGGGCAGCCGGGCACATACACATCCACCGGCAAAAATTTGTCAATGCCGTCTACTACCGTATACCCTTCTTTGAAGGGGCCGCCACCGGAAGCGCAGGCGCCCATCGCCAGCACGTAGCGTGGTTCGGGCATCTGGTTATACAGGCGGACGATGGTGGGCACCATTTTCTTCGTCACCGTGCCGGAGACGATCATCAGGTCAGACTGGCGCGGCGTGGCGCGGAACACTTCCATGCCAAACCGGGCCAGGTCATAGCGGCTGGCGGCCGTACAAATCATCTCAATCGCGCAGCAAGCCAGCCCAAAAACCATGGGCCAAACCGAATTCCGGCGGCCCCAGTTGTAAACAGGGTCCAAAATTTTGGCGATGCTGGTGATCCAGACGTTGTTTTGTAATTCTTCAGGCACCATCAAATCGGGTGAATCTGCGCCTATCTGCTTTGTCATGGGTGAGCAGCCTCCTAAAGTGGTGGGTGATCAAGTGATCAGGTGTTTGTTTTGAATCAATTACTCAATTACTTTCTTCATACCACACGTTTTGTATGTCTAGCAATATGCGCTCGGTGTACATGTCCGGGTCGTCGTCAAAACCGGGCAGAGTGATAATCAGTTCTACCAGTTCGGCCAGCCCCACATTTATGGGACTTTTGTGGGGATACTGTTCCATCAAGGCCACACAAATGGCATAGGTGGAATCCCAATAAAGTTCAGGGGTACGGCCGTCCACGTTATTTAGACATCCGATTTTTTAGAAAAAACGGATGTCTGGCAAGACTAATTCCAGACGCTCTTTTGCTAAAATTCAGGTAGCCCAAGTATATTACATACTGCCCAAAGCGGCGAATGATTGATGATTTTTTTCACAAGCGGAGAGAATGTGGTCAAGTGTTCATGTGCTTA
>CAYXUZ010000019.1:0-24605 GCA_964467705.1 uncultured Ardenticatenaceae bacterium
ACAAACTATGAGAATTGTACCTTAGCTTGTGGTCTAGTTTTTGGGGGTCATCATAAAAAGAGAAAAGACAGGATGGCCGAAAATAAAAGTTCCATCTCGCACGCAGATAATTACGAAGCGATTGGCAAATCTTGGGACGGCCACGACTTTACAGAATTTGATGACCCCGCACGCCTCGACATTGAATTTGAAATCCACGATACCGTGCGTATTGAAGCCGGTCTACTAATCACCCTGGAAAAAGCGGCTTCCGAACGAGGCGTCAGCACATAAATGCTGGTCAATAAATAGCTTGGCGGTTGGAGAAAATTCAATCCATTACTGCGCCAGGAGGTTAATGGCAAAACGTGATGGGAAAAACACCGATAACAAAAAGTCTATATTGTGTTAAGTAGTTAACAAAAAGTTTTACAAAATAAGAATCTATCAGGATGATTCAAGTCATTTTGTAAAGCCAGCACCTTATCAACTGAATCCAGAATCTGAGCAATCGATGTAAACAAGCGATTGGCACAAGCCTGCTCCTTGAGATAGCGCCAGAATCGTTCAATCGGATTGAGGTCGGAACAGTACGGTGGTAACCAAACGGTCATGGAGCGGTCTTCAAAGTAAGCTAACATGGCCTGGGAAAGCTGGCTTTTGTGGAAGCTGGCATTGTCCATGACCAAAACGATGGGTTTGTCTGAGTCCACCTGAGCCATCAAGTACTCGATGAAGGTGATGAAGGCCAACGAATTCTTCTGGGGGCAGGGCAGACAAATGACCCGGTCGGTCCGCCAATGGTAGGCACCGATGAGATGATGCCACTGGGGTGGGCCGGGGGCCGCTTTTGCTGGCCGCGTTTCATCCAGCACTTGACCAGGACAGACAGCAGGGTCAGGCTCGTTTCGTCCACAAAGAAAAGCTCGATTTCGCCTTGCTCGGCTTTTTTTTAAGCATTTCCAACGTCTTCTCCGCTTCGGCCTTGGCCTTTTTGTCTTGCAGATGCGTCAAATCATGCTTGGGTCGGCGGTAAGCGTAGTCGAGTTCGTCCAAAAGGTTACGCAGCGTGTTCTCATGGATAGCCACGCCCGTTTCTTGGGTCAGGTAGGTTACCAGGCGTCTGGGTGTCCAGACGGTGAAGGCAAATCCCAACTCCTGCGGGTCTGTCTCCAGAGTTTGGGCCAGCTTTTGCTGATACGCTTCATCGCTTACTCTGGGCCGCCCGGCACGTGGTTTGTCCCGTAAGCCATCTAGCCCTGCCTGTTGCCAGCGCTTGTACCAGTAGTACACTGGCCCGGTGGAGATGGACAACAGCTCGGCGATCTCTTTGGCTTTATACCCTTTGTGCAGCAAGCGGATGATTTGGGCACGCTGGCGCACACGCAAGTCTGGGTCGCTTTTTATGGCTTGTTCGATTGTTAACAGTTCTGATTCAGATAAGGTGTAATTGTTTTGTTTGGGCATCCTTCTAGCATGCCACATTTCTTGCATTTAGAAAACTTTCCGTGATTTACTTAACAGTTCTGATTCAGATAAGGTGTAATTGTTTTGTTTGGGCATCCTTCTAGCATGCCACATTTCTTGCATTTAGAAAACTTTCCGTGATTTACTTAATCCTGTTTGAGACGTGGGGCGGGCGTCCCGATAAAAAAACCTTGTACGCTAAGGTGCTCATCTATATCCGGCCAATAAGCAGTGCGACCCGAACCAATAATTTCACAATTTGCTCGTTGCTTCGGTGTTGCTTGTTCCAGTCGCCATGACCACCACAGGGGAATACTAACGATACGGCCGTCTGAGAAAAAAGCGACAATATGCTCATCTGTTACGTCTATCTTTTGAAAACGAGGTTCTTCATATTCAAATGAAGGAACCGGTGATTTAGTTTTGACCGCAATGCTCATACCAAGCCTCCAGAATAAGAGTCAGGTGTGCCTCGATTAGCCGTGTGATTTTGTTTAACTCGCGCTGACTAAAACCATGATTCCGGGCTATGCTCACAGGTTCAAGCCAGAATTTCACTTCCATTCTTTCCCGCGCTATGTGAACGTGGGCCGGTTCAGCACAATCAAAGCTAACAAAATAGATGTGGTAAGGGCCAGGAATGTGCTTAATGCCAGGCATGAATCGAACCCTAATTGAGATATGGAAGCTACTTTACTCTGCCACTATGCCCTAGTCAAGGTCTTCGGTGGCGAGTAGCAGGCTCCCACATTTGCAACCGACCACATTAAACGGCCGTCGCCGCCGCCAGCAAGATGCGCGTGGCGTGCAACCGTTCCATGGCTGTTTTGGCGATCTGTTTTTGCAGGCCGTAGGCCAGGTCGTGGTCTTGTTCACAAAGCTGGTGCAGGCTGGCAGCGTGGATTTGCAGGAGGGTGCAGGGGGTGGTGGTCACGGCCGTGCTCGTCAGCTCATATGGCTCCACCAACGATGAAATCGCCAACACCTCGCCGGGGTTGATGGTGCCGATATGGAAATCTTTGCGCAGTTCGGGCAGGTGTTTGTCTTCGACGATGTAGTGCAGGTCAATACGGCCGTTGACCAAAAAGTACAACATCTCCGCCTGCTCCCCAATCGTGAACAGGATGGTGTTCTTGGGCAGTTCCCGTTCCTCCGTCATCATCGCCACCTGGCGCAGTTGCTCCGCGTTCAAAAGCCAAAAAACGGATACCGTCGCAATAATTCTGTGGAAACCATTTTGTCCTCCTTAATAGATACACGGATGACACGGATTAAACGGAGTTACACGGATTTTTTAGCGATTTATCCGCGTAAACCCGTCTCATCCGTCCAATCCGTGTATCCATTTCTCAATCTCCGCTAACACGGCCGTTACCGCCACCGGTATCGCATCTTTTACGGCCGTGCTCAACTCCTCTGAAAAGTCATACACCCGCTCGGCTTCAATGCCGACAATGGTGATTTCGTCGGGCAATTGTGCGCCCATCTGACGGCCTAAAGTGAGGGCGGTGGACAGGGAGAGGTCGTGTACGGCCGTTGTATGCCCTGCGCTCCGGTCTGGTAAATCGCTTAAGGGGAAGGTGGTGACGGTTCCGATACGGCCGTGTCCCGTCTGAATGGCATCCACAATAATCGCCCGATCATAACCGACCAGCCGCTCCATCAGGCTGAGGCCGCCCAATGCCAGGCACTCTACTTCGAGGGACGGCCGTAACGCCCGCACCTCCTCCGCTACCTGCGCCGCCACCCGCCAGCCCACACCATCATCCCCCAGAATCGGATTCCCTAAACCCACCACCAGCGTCTTTTCGTGCATGATCAAAATTCAACCTCCATGTCGTCATGACCCACTTCGATAAAGGGAAAAATCTGGCGGGCGTGTGCCAGATCGGCCGTGTAACTCAATACTTCGAGGGGGCTGTGGTGAATCAGGATCAACCGTTTCACCTGCGCTCTGGCGGCAACCTGGGCGACGGCCGTGAGATGACTGTGCCCAATAATATCCGCCAACGCCGCCAGGTGATCCGGGGCATTACAATCATGCAGGAGTAGGTCAACGCCCGCTATTTTCGCCACATAAGTAGCTTCGGGACGCGCCACGGTATCGGTGATATAAGCCAGGGAATGGTCGGGCCAATCCAGTCGGTAACCTATCGTCGGATTCTCCAGCCAGAAATGGGTCAACACACCTCCTCCAGGCAGTAACTCTTGCGCCTGCAAGGTGCGCCACACAAAAGGCAGTTCGTAATATCTGGGCTTCACCACAGCCAGGGTCGTTTCATCCGCGTGGATGCATGTTTGGGCGAGGGAGTGATTCGCCCGCTCGACAAAACCGGCAATGTGCTCTGCATCGAGCGGGTTTGGTGACGTTTTTACGTCCGAAAGCAAATAGGAAGCGAAGAGATAGTCCAACCCACTTGTATGGTCAGCATGGGCATGGCTGAGATAAATGTCCAGGGGAAAAGTGGGGAGATAGGCAGGCAGGCGATATAAACCACTTCCCGCGTCCAGCAAGATGCCCACCTCCGGCAGCAGATAACAGGCCGTTTGCGCGGTGTCAGTGGGGATAAAACCGGTGGTTCCCAAAAGAATAAGTTTCATGCCTTGACAACCATATCCTTGAAGAGGTAATCGGTAATCAGTAGGTCTCCTGAAAAGCCACCACAGAGATACAGAGGCACAGAGTTTTCTCTGGTTAATGTCCTCCGTGTCTCTGTGCCTCTGTGGTTTTTTCGGTAAGCTCACCGATTACCGGATGACAACCGGCAAATAAACATGCCAATCCAAACCCACACCCGGTTCAATGCCAACCCAATATCCCAGGCCAGCTTGGTAGTTGGCGCTGTCCGCCTGCCCAATCACAGACTGCCCTATCGTCAGGTCAGCGGCGTATTCAGCCGAATTGGCCGGGCCGCCACCGCCGGTCAAAGGCGTGAACCAATTCAATTGATAGTTGGCGGAGGACATGGCCTGCACGCCAATGACCAGGAGCAGGCCCGCGGCCAGCCAGAGCATTAAAGCTACACGCAAGCGTCGCATGGCACACCTCCTTAGTCATCATATTCCAGGGTCAGGCGCACGCCGCCCAGGTCTATCCATGTCGAAGCACCGCTAAAGCCCAATTCCAGCGTCAGGTATAACACACCGGAATCGGCCGTCAGCACATTATTGGTAGCCAGATCATAATGCTGCACACAGCCGGTGGGGTTATTACCAGCATCGCACACATGATCATCCGTATCCTGGAGAATGCTGGCGTAACAGGCCGACGTACTACACACCCCGGTCTGGCGGCGCAGGAGCACGGCCGTAATCGCATCAAAGTCCGTATTCCCCTGCCAGTAAATGTCTATATCCGTCACCCGCACATCTTGCCCGTACAACGTGCCCGGTAGGGTGATGGGCAGCATCACGTTTTTGGAACCGGCCGTCGCCCCCCGATAAATCAGCGCACCGCCAATGGTATCCATGTCAATGATGGTACTGTCTGATTGGTGATACGGCCGTACCCCATTCCCGCTAATCCACAAATAGGTCGGGGCTTCACTTTGAATGATGCCCGTGCCACCGGCACGGAGAGCTGCCCCACCGCCGTTGTTGTAAAAATAACCGCCATACCCGTTGGGCGAACGCGATGCGCCCACAACTCCGTAATTAATTCCCGTCTGATCCATGGCATAGGCGCGTAAACCACGCCCATTGCTGGCCCAGTTTTCAATATCCAGAATCGCATTGCTGCCCATCGTACCGCTGATAAAAGCGCCCGGCCGTAACGTCCAGGCAATGGGCACGTTATCCACATATTGGCGCGGCGTCATCTCGCCGTCGTCTTCCACTTCCACGCCGAGGTAGAGCTGACGGCCGTCAATCGAGCAGCCCACGCCGCTGAAATAGGTACTGAACAAACCGTCGGTCACACTCAAACTCTTGATATCTTCACACAGCGCCGTGCCCCCCGAACTCACGTCATAAAGTCGGAAAGCCACGCTATACGTGCCATTCAGCGGATTCCCATTCTCATCCGTCAAACGACCCTGAACAGGAATAAAACTACTGGAAACCTCTGGAACATCCGGCGCCCGCGGGGGCTGGCCCTCTGGAACGCCTTGTGCGCCTACCCAGATGACAGTCAATGCGAGCAGCGGATTTATCACGAATAAGACAATCAGCCAGCTTTTTTTCGTACGCATTTCCATACTCCTTTTCAGCAAAAAAGAATCCACAGATTTTGCAGATTAAAAATCTGAGAGTGTCTAAAAAGGATTATTTAGACCTGTCATTCCCGCTTTCGCGGGAATCCATAAACGAGGTGGATACCCGCGTAGGCGGGCATGACATGGGTCCTCAATGGGCTTTTTAGACAGGCTCTCTGTGTTCATCTGTGCCATCTGTGGATTTTCACCTATCTTGTCGAACAATCTCCCATATTGGCTCCTTTTTGTGACGCAACAACCCGCGCGTCATCAACAATTTTGCCGAAGCACCTCCAGCCGCTCACCGTCTGCACGGCGAATGGTTACTTCCAACGGCATCTGGCCCGGCAGCGAATGAGTAGCGCAGCCAAAGCAGGGGTCGTAGGCGCGGAAGGCCATTTCTACCATGTTCAACAGCCCTTCGTTGACCACTGTCCCTTTGTGAATCAAACTCTGCGCTGCCTTTTTGATGGACATGGAGATGGGCGCGTAATTGTTGGTCGTGCCCACAATCAGGTTCACTTTGGTCAAAATGCCGCGTTCATCCGTCCAGTAATGGTGTGTCAGTGTACCACGCGGCGCTTCCACAATTCCCACCCCTTCCGTTGGCGTTTGCGTGGGCACGGTGTGAATGTGCGGCGAGGTGATCTCCTCATCCGTCGCCAGCTCTACCAGCCGTTCGGCCGCATAGAGCAGTTCAATCAGCCGCGCCCAATGGGTGGCCAGCCGTTGATGCACCGGCTTGCCACCCAACGTCTCATAGAACTTCTCATACTGTTCCTGCGCCAGCGGCGTGGCCATGCCGTCAGCCGCGTTCAGCCGGGAGAGCGGCGTGGCCATGTAGATGCCGGAATCCTTGCCATCCACAAACCCTTTCCAGCCCACTTTTTTCAGGTAGGGGAATTTGAGATAGGTCCACGGCTCCACCCGCTCGGCGATCCACTCCGTGTATTCGTGGGGCGCATATTTGCCCAGCCGTTGGCCGTCGGGGTCTACTACGCTGACACGGCCGTCATAAAAATTCACCCGGTTCTGCGCATCCACCAGCCCTATGGAATAGGTGCGGTGGGTGTAAATATCGCCCAGGATCAAATCCAGGTAAACGGGATTACCCAGCACGATCTCGCTGAACAGTTGCAGGCTAAATTGGGCAAACTCAATCCCCCAGCGCCCCATCTGCTCAATCTCCACCCGCTCCGCCTCCGTCAGCCCTTTGGTCACGCCGCCAGGGATGGAAGTGCAAGGGTGGACTTTACGGCCGCCCAACATCTCCACAATCGTATGCCCGTATTTCCGCGCCTGAATCACTTTGCCGCCAATCTCCAGCCCCACCTTGTGAATCACGCCCAGGATATTCCGTTCGGCCACCGGCGCATCCGGCCCCATGACAAAGTCCGGCCCCCCCAGGGCATAAAAATGGGTAGTGTGGTCGGTGAAATAAAAGCCCATGTACAGCAGTTCGCGCAGCTTCTTGGCGGCCGAGGGTGGATCCACGCCGTACACCGCGTCACCCGCTTTGGCGGCGGCCATATGGTGTGCCTCCGGGCAGACGCCACAAATCCGGTTGGTCAGCAGGGGCATCTCCTCCACCGGCCGGCCCACACAAAACCGCTCAAAACCACGCAGTTCCGGTATCTGGAAATAGGTATTGGTCACCTCGCCATCTTCATCCAGAAAAATCTCAATCTTGCCATGCCCTTCCAGGCGGGTGATGGGATCAATCGTGATTCGTGCCATGATTTGTTCTCCGATTTTGGTAATCGGTTATCAGTAATCGGTCACTTTTACCGATTACCGATTACCGTTCACCGATTACCTCTTCCAAAGCCGGCCGCGCTGCGTGCAGCAGCGAATGGGCCAGGTTAAAGCGGTAGAATGAACCGGCCGGGTCGGGAATACCATCCAGGATAGCTTCGATTTCGTCGGGTTCCGTGCTGTCAATAACGGAGGCGACGGCCGTCATCAACCGTGCCCCATAATCCACCACCCCCGCCGCCGGACCGTAACAGCCAATACAGGCCGCGCCGGCCATCGGGCAGCGGGCGCCACAACCGCTGCGTGTGGCCGGGCCGTTGCACAAAACCCCCTGCTCCAGCAGGCACAAATCCGGCTCTACTTCGGCCACTTCATGGATGCGCACCAGCTTCTTGATCTTCTTGATGTTGCGGGCGCGCTGACACTGTTCACACACCGTGGAATCCCCCACGCCAATCATCGCCCCTTTGGGTGGTAGTTCGGCTTCGCCATGCAGCACGGCGATTACCAGGTCAATGACAGCGGCGATCTGGTGCGACTCTGGTGGGCAACCGGGCATGAAGTAGTCCACATCCACCACCTGATCCAGCGTGCGCAGCACCGGGTTGAACACCGGTATGTGCAACATCCCTTCGGGAACCTGATAGCTAAACTGCGGCCGTATGCCCTGTGGATTTTCTGTACTCACGCTGTCATAGGCGGCCTCAAACACCTGCTGCATGGAAGACAGGTTCGCCAATCCGGGAATGCAGCCTTCATTCGCGCAGGAGCCAAACGCCACCAAAATCTGCGACTTCTGCCGCAGCATCTTCGCCATATGTTCGTTTTCTGCGTTGCGAATGCCGCCGTTAAACAGCGTCAGCAGGATAGATTTGTCCGGCATCGCCTCCACATCTTTGTATTTGGCGTCCATGGCCACCGGCCAGAACACCACGTCAAAGTTGGCGTCTACGTCCAGAATCTTTTCGCCAATGTTCAACACGGCGATCTCACAGCCACCGCAAGAGGCGGCCCAATACATGGCAAACTTCGGTTTTTCTTTGGGAGCCTGTCCGTTTTTGCTCATAACGGTACCTCTTCCAATCATCAAAGATTACGCAGATTTCGCAGATAAAAATCGGTGTAATCTGCGCAATCTTTGATTTTCATTTATCAAGGGTAGACTTCTGCAACTTCTTGTGCCATTTTGGCGGGGATGGGGTGGGGTTCACGGCCGTTGCCATTCCCATGTGCTGCCGCCAACCGCCCCGGCCAATTCAGCGGCCCCATGGCCCGGATTTCTTCCACAAAATGCGCAATCTCTTGCGCCAACTTCACCCCTTCAGCGGCGCTGGCCCACACCAGCTTCACCCGCTCCGGCTCAATGCCCATCTGCCCCAACGTGCGCCGCAGCAACAGCACCCGCCGCAGCGCCTTGTAATTTTGCTCCAGGTAATGGCACTCCCCCGGATGGCAGCCGGTGATCATCACCCCGTCTGCCCCCTCCGCCAGCGCCTTCAGTACGAAGGTCGGGTCCAGCCGCCCGGAACACATCAGCCGGATCAGGCGGATGTTGGGTGGGTATTTGACGCGGGCCGTCCCGGCCAGGTCGGCCGCCCGATAACTGCACCAGTTACAGGTAAAGCCGATAATGACTGGTTCGAATGTGTCGTCCATGTGGTTTTCTCCTAGAGTTGCGACGCACCTTCGAGGTGCGCCGCAACTTTGGGACTAAACAACAACAAGCCCTCAATCTGCGACATGATCTGCTCATTGCTAAAGCCGCTGCCGCTGATCGCCCCGGCCGGGCAGGCGGCCACGCAGGTGCCGCACCCCTGACATAACGCATGGTTAATTTCTGACACCATCCTGTCTTCATGGAAAAGGATGGCGTTAAACGGGCAGAGGCCATTGCAAATGCGGCAGCCGGAGCATTGGCGGGCGTCTATGGTGGCCCGCACCGGTTCCAACTCAATTTCACCCTTGTTGATACGGCTTAGCACCCGCGCCGCCGCCGCCGCCCCCTGGGACACACTGGCCGGAATATCTTTCGGCCCCTGCACCGCCCCGGCAATAAAAATGCCTTCGGTCATGGTAGCGATGGGGTCGAGTTTGGGATGCTTCTCAATGAACCAACCATTGGCGCTGCACGCGATACCAAACTGCTGTGCTACCTCTTTGGCGTCATGGCGCGGTTCCAGACCGGCCGAGAGGATGACCATATCCACCGGAATCCGGCGCTGCCGCCCGGCGAGCGTATCTTCCACCTGGACGATGAGTTTGCCATCTTCGCTGGGCAGGCGAGCGGCATCGGTCACTTCAGCCACCCGGCCGCGCACAAAAATCGTGCCCTCTTCCAATACGCGCTGGTAAAACTCGTCGTAATCCTTGAAGGCGGTGCGCATGTCAATGTAGCAGTTGTAGACACGAGCGCCGGTACGCTCTTTTACCAGGTGGGCAAACTTCAGGCTGGACATGCAGCAGATGACAGAACAGTAGTTGTTGTAGTTGCGGTCGCGGCTGCCCACGCAGTGAATGACAGCCACCGATTCCGGTTTTGTCACCCCATCACGCATGACAATCTGGCCGTTGGTTGGCCCGGCGGCGTTACAGAGGCGCTCAAATTCCAGACTGGTGAAGACATTGGCCAGACGGCCGTAGCCATATTGCGGCACCCGTCGCGCATCAAACAGATCAAAACCGGTCGCCAGGATAATGTTGCCCACCTGCACCGTGATAAATTCCTCCTCCTGGTCAAATTTGATCGCCTCGGTGGGGCAGAACTTTTCACAGGCGCGGCACTTGCCGTTGATAAAATAGGTGCAGTTCTCCGGGTCAATCACGGGGTATTTGGGCACCGCCTGGGCAAAGGGGGTATAGACCGCCTTCCGGTAGCCCAAACCGGCTTCAAACACATCATCAATCACCCGCTTCGGGCACTTCTCCCAGCAAATGCCACAGCCCGTACACAATGATGTGTCAATGTAGCGCGGCTTTTTGCGGATGGTGACGGTGAAATTGCCCACCGAGCCGTCCACCCGCACCACCTCGCTCCAGGTGAACAGGTCAATGTGCGGATGACCGCCCGCATCCACCATCTTGGGCGTCAGGATGCAGGCGGAGCAGTCCATGGTGGGGAAGGTTTTGTCAAACTGGGCCATGTGACCGCCAATGGAGGGTTCCCGCTCCACCAGATACACCTGATGGCCGGAATCGGCCAGTTCCAGCGCCGCTTGAATACCGGCAATGCCGCCGCCCACCACCAGCGTCGCCGGGTGAATGGGAATATGCAGCGGCTCCAACGGTTCGTTGTGAATAACGCGCTCCACACCACCGGCCACCACCGCTTTGGCCTTTTCCGTGGCCGCCTGTTTGTCGGTATGAACCCAGGAGACCTGCTCGCGGATGGAGACCAGTTCACACAGGTACGGGTTCAGCCCGGCGCGGGCGCAGGCGGTGCGGAAGGTCTTTTCATGCAGATGGGGTGAACAGGCCGCGACGACAACGCGGGTCAGCCCTTCTTGCTGAATGTCGCGTTCGATCAATTCCTGGCCCAGGCTGGAACACATAAACTTGTAGTCGTGGGTGATGACCACGCCTTCGTCGCCCAGTCGTTCTTTGGCCCAGGCGGCCACGTCGGCCACATCCACCGTTCCGGCAATGTTGCTGCCACAGTGGCACACATAAACGCCGATGCGTTCTTGGGATTTTTGTGGATTGTTCATAGGCTTCTCCTGGTGGCATGTTGCAGGTTGCAGGTGATCACTTGCCACCTGCCACTTGCCACCTGCCACTTGCCACTTGCTACTTGCCACTTGCTACTTCTTCAACAACGGCTGCGGCATGGGCAGGCTGGGGTCGTCGCGGCGGGCGCGGGGTTTGGCGGCGGGGGTTTCTTCGGGCACCTCGACGCCAATTTTGGCCAGGGCGGGGGCGGTGTTCACAAACTCTTTGCCCAACCCCAATTCCAGTGGATCATGACCGAAGGCCAGCCCCATCAGTTGCGTGAAGTAGACAATGGGCATGTGGTAGTCAGTGCGGAAATGTTTGTTGGTATCATCCTGGTAGGCGTCCAGATTAAGCTGGCACATGGGGCACAACGTCACCATGATGTCGGCCTCATATTGGTCGGCGGCGTACATCAGGCGGCGGATGAGTTCATAGGCGACGGGGGCGCTGATCTGCGTCATGTGGCCGCCGCAGCAGTGGGTTTTCACCGGGAAATCTACCACTTCCGCGCCTAAGGCTTTCATCAGTTCGTCCAGGATAGTGGGGTATTCGGGGCTGCCAAAGCGATTTTCGGGGTCGGGACGCACCACCATGCAGCCGTAGTAAGGGGCGACGCGCAGTCCGGTCAACGGCCGTACCACCTTCCGCCTAATTGCATCCAACCCCACTTTATGCACAATCACATCCAGCAAATGCCGGATTTTCACCGTGCCGGGGTCGTAGTGCAGCCCCCCCGCCGCCAACGCTTCATTCACCTGGGCATTAAGACGGCCGTCCTTCTGCATGTACCGGTCGGTCTTCGCCAGGTTCAAATAACAGGCGCTGCATCCGGCCAGGACGGTGTTGACGCCATTGGCTTGCTGCGCCGCCAGGGCCAGATTACGGCCGTTGAGCGCATACGCCGGTAGCCGCGCCACCGAAATGTATTCGGTCGCGCCGCAGCAGTTCCAATCCGCAATTTCTTCCAACTCCCAGCCAATGTCTTGTTGAATCGCCAGCAAAGAATCCAGATACGGCCGTGCGCTGCGCTGCATCGAACAGCCGGGGTAAAAGAGGTATTTGGTCATAGTAACGTCTCCTGAAAGTGATGCGTGATGCGTGAGAGTGTCACGCATCACGCCCCTACCGCCTCCAATTCCTTCGCCCGGTTGAGGATGGCCTGCAACTGCGACAGCCGCTCAATACGCTGCGGCGTCAAATCCATGCGCCCTTTGGTCAACATGCCCAACCCCATTTGCGCCGTATCCCGCAGCCCGGTGGGACGATGGCGCAAAAAATGACGGGTTGCCAGGCCAAATTCAAAGCTACGGCCGTAGTTCTCCACATAGTCGCCAAAGGTCTGCGACCAATCCGGGGCCACGCTGTCCACATACCGCTGTTGGGCAATCGCCATATTCTTCAGCGTGTACATGATGTCCGGGATATGAACCTCTTGCGGGCAGCGGATGGCGCAGTAATAACAGGAAACGCAGTACCAGGGGGTATTGCTGGACAGCACCTCCTTCTCCATGTCTGCCCGGATCATGGCAAAAATCTGGCGGGGTGTATTGTCCATATCGTCGGCGGAAGGGCAGGAGCCGCCGCACGTGCCGCACTGGATACACATTTCCAGGCGTGACTCGCCCGGTGTGGCGGCGATCACCCGTTCCAGAAAATTAGCGGGGGTTTTTGTCTCGGTGGGAAATAATTGGGTGGACAACGGACACCTCCTTTGGAAACAAAAAAGCTCCACGCGGTGTGGAGCTTACGGCAACAAAACAGGGAAGATCGTCAGGCCATTGACACGGCCGTACACAATAACATTCGGCCCCCTTAATGTAAGATGGCGTCTGACGGCCAACATGCTGCACCCCGTTTGCTATTTCGTGGGCCCGATGTAGGCTTCGACACTCAATACTGGAAACAACCTAGCACGTTTGCGTAGCTTTTGTTAGTGAATTTTGTCACAAGTTAGCTGCCAAAAGGTCACAAACTGTGGGCGATTTTCCAAATCGCCTGACAAAAAAGCGTCCGGGTGATCGGGCGATCACCCGGACGCAAGGGAGGGAGGAAGAGGCGGTCGGTTTTCCGACCGCCCATTCAAGCAAGTTTAATGGCCTGCCGGTAAATGGGACAGTTCACACACACGGCAGGCAGAGCACCTTCGGCCGTCATACGTTTTGACCAACAGCAGTCGCCGAAGCGGGTATAAGCCGGGCAATATTGCCCTCGCGCCTGGGCGCGGGCGGCGTCTTCCCGATTCCAGCGGTCAACCAGCCGGTTCATCAGATAGCCCACGCCAGCTATCAGCGCCGCCGGTACCAGACAGCGCAGAGCAAACAATATCATTAACACCCCTGTGGCTTGAAACTCGTTCATCATAACCTCCCACTGTCTGTTCGTAGTAGGCGATTTATCGCCCTTCTGCGGCACTAAAGTGCCCACTACCAACAGGCATGGTTTCATGCGCCGTTTCGACCAGGCGATGATCCACCACATACAGGTAACGAACACCGATACTGAATCCAAAAAAGCCGAAGGCGATGACGCCCAACCCTACCTGCCATTCGATGAGGGCTGGTGTATAGCTGGCGAACAGGGGGACGATTTGTTCAGGCAGGTAACTAAATACGACTAATTGGCCGATCATGTTGGTGTCCCAGCGGTAAGCAACCAGGCCAACCACTACAAAGAGCAGGGCCAGCCAGTGCAGCGCCGGGCGATTACGCAGCCGGGTGCTGAGCAGGATTACCATGGGGACGACGATGCCCAGGAACATTTCCAATACCCAGAAGTTAAAGGCAAACTGGCCGCTGGTGAGCATGTGTAATGCTTCGGTACGGCCGGGCTGATGGGTGTAAACCATGCTCAAGGTGTCCCACACCCGCAGGTAAAGCAGGGCCACCAGCACCCAACCGATGAAGTGGGAAACTCTGTCCAGCCGCCAGTTGTCCACGTAGGCGCGGGAAGTGACGGCCGCCGCCGTTTTGGAAGCAAAGATAGTGAGGGCCGGCCCGGCGGCCAACGCGGAGACGAGAAAGAGGATGGCCAGGGTGGATTTGTACCAGAACGGCCGTGACGCCAACACCCCATACGTCGCCCCCAATGAGGACTGGTGCATGAGCGACAGCAGCAACCCACACACAGCCAGGACAGGCGCTAACACATGTACCCATGCCATACCCTGCCCCAACCGGGGCCAGCGCCGTTGTACAATGTCCGCCCGGCCTAAAATGGGAATGACTTCCAGCGTCAGCACTGTGAAGTAAAGGGCCACGCACATGGTCACTTCCCACAGGGGGGAGTGAATGTTCCAGTAGACCAGGGCGTGCCAGAAGCGGTCGGGGCGGCCAATGTCCATCAACAGGGTCATCATGGCCATGGTGTAACCGAGCAGGCCGATGTATACGGCCGTGCGCGCCACCGGTTTCAGTTCATCCTTTTTCAGCAAGTAAACGGCCGCCGACAGGGAAAATGCGCCTGCGGCCAGGGCGATGGATGACAAATCAATGCCAATCCACAGACCCCAGGGCGTCAGGTCAGACAGGTTGGTAATCACCAGCCCCTGCGTAAGCACCTGGTATGCACCCATCAACCCCCAGGCCATGAACGCCAGCAGGGTAATCATCCATAAAGGGAAAAGGTAGCGTTTGATTTTTGTTTTCATGGTGTTTCTCCGGGTAGAAGACCCTCAGGGTTTTTGAAACCCTGAGGGTCTGTTTCGTTTATCCACACGTCAAAGCCGCTTCTGGGTCGGGGCGGTTCGTGGCGGGTAAATAGTAGACGCGGGGGTCGGTGCCCAAATCGCGGCGTAGTTGCACGGCCTGATGATTTTTCAACACCTGGCTCACCGGCGAATCGGGATCATTCAGGTCGCCAAAATAGCGCGCTTTGCGCGGGCAGGCGACCACACAAGCGGGTGTGGCCTGCGCGTCTATGCCGGGGGTTAATCCTTCGGCCAGACCGCGATCAATGCGCTGCACGCAGAAGGAGCATTTTTCCACGACGCCACGTGGACGGCGCGGGATTTCCGGTTGACCATAATGCGGTACGGCCGGATTTTCGCCGGTGAATTCCTGCCAGTTAAAGGTGCGTGCCCCATAGGAGCAGGCCAACTGGCAGTAGCGGCAGCCGATGCAGCGGTCATAATCCATGACCACGATGCCATCGGCGCGTTTGTAGGTGGCCTTGACCGGGCAAACGCTGACGCAGGGCGCTTCCTGGCAGTGCATACAGGGCACGGGCACGTTGATGGGCTGGCCGTTTACTTCACCGGCTTCCACCATGCGTACCCAGGAGGCACCGGGGGCGGTGTCGTTGCGGGCCTGGCAGGCCAACTGGCAATCGCCACAGCCCACACAGCGGTTCAGGTCTATGACCATCGCCCACTGGTGTTCACCACTTACCGCATCTTCAGGCGGTGTGGATTCGGCAACTTTGGGCAAGCCTTTGGTGCTGAGCGCGATGGTAGTCACGGCCGTGCCTGCGGCGGCCATCATCATAAATTCGCGGCGGGGGAATGTCTTTTCGTTCATCTTAGTTACTCCCTTCGTCTTCTTTGTCGTGGCGGCGGAACTGTTTCTCTACCCAGGGGGAGCCTACCAGACCAAACAACATACCGGTGAGTGCCGCCAGAATAATGAAATTCATCGAACTGTTTACGCCACTTTGTGGTTGAACATCCAGCGCATGGCTGTCATGATCACCCAGTAAAGGAACAACGCCAGCCTGTACCACCTGGGGACTGGGGCTAGGAGCCGGATTTGCCGCTTCTTGCGTTTCCTGATCTGTCATCGGATAGTGCATCTCACCACCGTGACATTCGGTGCAGTTTTGTTCGCCAACTGTAAAGTTATGCTGGCGGCTGCTATGCCCGCCACCCATCGCGCCATCAGTAGGCTGGAAGTGGCAATCGGTACAGAGCAGCCCTTCCATGGCATGGCCGGTGAAACTGTAGAAATGGGTCTCTTCCTTGTGGCAGGCGCTGCACGTATCTTCCACGCCACCGGCGCGTAAACCATTGTCGTGTGGGTTGTGGCAACGAATACAGGCCATGCCTTCCTGACCGTGCTGACTTTCGCCTAACTGGGTGAAAGTATCGGTATGGCACTGCCCGCACAGCCGGGATGAAGTGTCGGTGTACATGATTTTCTGCGGGTGTTCATGGGGGGCTGAGGGATGGCAGACCTGGCAGTCAACGCCTTCGCTTTCGTATTGGCCGGTAGCCGGGTCATAGCCGGTGGTGTGGCAGGCCAGACATTCAGTAGGGCTGTTCTGCTCTTGCCACGCCTTGAGAAAGCTGGTTTGGGCATAAGCCTGGCTGTGGGTTCCGTTTTCCCACATAGTGGTGATCTCTTCATGGCAGCTCCCGCAATCTTCGGGGTCAACCGGTGTGGTGGGTGGTTCGTCGCCTTGCGCCAGGACGATCACGGCCGTGACCGCCCCCAACAACAGCGCACAAACCACGCCGATGAAAAGTCGTTTAATGGTGTGCATTACTTCCTCCCTGATACCGTAATCGGTTATCCGTGAACCGTAAACCGATTACGGACTAATATCCGTCAAGAGAAGTGTAGGTTTGGGAAGGCAGACAAACAATTGGCACACTACCCCATTTGCATATGGGGCAAACACCCCACAGGACATGGGGAATTAACCGGGAAAAGATGGCGATGCTGCCGGATAGACGGCCGTAGCCCGGCCAGGTATGCTGTGGGTATCAAGAGGCTGGAATTCGTAGTTCGTTATCCGTAAACCGATTACGGGTCACGGGCCACGAATTCGCCGGAGGTTAAAGTCATGAACGAGATGACAGTTATTCTAGTGGTTGTTTTGTTATTTGCCCTGCGGTTTGGTTTGCCGCTGGTTTTAATGGTAGGCGAAGGTTTTGTGGAAAATCGCTGGCTGAAGCGCAACCCATAAGTTTTACTATGACGGCCATGCCTGCTTTCATCAGGATAATCTGACCATTCACTTCAAGCTGTGCCTCCCCTTCCAAGATCACATAATACTCGTGATAAGGGTGTTTGGGGCGCACTTCGCTGGCAGGCACGGCCGTTAACCAACCTTCCCCAATTTCCACAGGCGACCCATTCCAATGCCCACAAAACAGGGGCGAATTCTTCTTCTGTTTTGGGCAGTGTTGCCGAAGGCTTACGGCCGTGTTCCTTCACGTGGGAAGTACATTTGGTGGGGTGATACGGCCGTCCACCCTAACGTTGTGTTCAGCGATATGCCAGCAAAACCCAACTTCTCCGCAGGCGCAATACCTACAACTACTATCAACTCAATGGGCAAACCAGTCTAGTACTTGCTTGTCCACTGTAATATTTGTCAGTTACTGTTTTTGAGCAAATCTAATCTCACCTTTTCGTATTTTGAACGAAGCAGATTAGTAAAATTACCACCTTCAGCTATGAACTCTAAATCATTTTGGTCAATTACAACAATTACCATTCCCCTATCCTGAAATACTTTTAGCTGTTCACGTTCAGCATTCCTCGTGTCCCCCACACCAGAAAGCCCATTTTTAGAAAACAAAATGCCAAACCTTGACTTTGTTGAATCCAGAACTCGACAAAATTTGGCCATGGTTGTGAAATCTGCTTTCCTAGACCAATCCTTACACTCACAAACAAAATATCGACCAAATTCTGATCTGAAATCAATCTCAAAACCTTCCATTGAACAAACAATATCATAGTCTGTGGAATAAGTTCTTTGCCTGCGGGTGGTTCTGCATCCGGGCATACAAGAAAGAATATAGCCAGCCAAGGTCTCCAAGCTTCTTCCAGTTCCGTCCCCTAATTCCTCAAGTAACTGACGAATGTAAAGTGTGTTTGCCTGATAAAAAAGACCCTCCTGCGGCGATGGGTACTCGGTCATCCAGTCCTGGTCTAATTCTTGAAGAAACCATTCAGGATACTTAAGCGGGTTGTCAGATGAAAGTTCGTACACTTTTTTGCTATACCTCATCAATTCTGAATCAGAAATTCCATGTAACCAAACTGATCGAAAGTAAACTCCCCCTTCATATGATATGTTTCCCTGATCTGTAATTGCATCTTCAATAACCGTTAGCATTAAATAGCGTTTGGCATGAACAGGAAATCCCATCCCCTTATAGCACTCATATATCCAAATCAGGGGCATGCCTTTGTGACCGCGACTGCTGATTTTCTTTTCTGCGATGAGCAATTGATTGTAAAGAGAGGAAAAAATTGAAAGGCCTTCATAAAACCTGCGCTGTTGCATAAAACGTAATCCAATTAGTTCCCATAACCGTAAATCTTTGGGTTTTATTGAACTTGGTATATGAATTATGTTTTCCGGGAGAAAAGTTTGAGGCAACTTCTGAATGAATTGTTTAGCACTGTCACGCTGGTCAGGGTCAAGAAGAGGAAGAAGATTTTGGGGTAAATTGTCGGTTAGATTTTCTTGTGTGAATTGCTGATCAGTTATATCCATCATCTTACTCCCACTGATTTTTGGCGTTAGATAGAAGCAGGTAATTATTGTTTGGCCTAATAGAGTCCAGCATAAGCTCTCTCATTTTCTGATATGTCACCAACGTTGCGGTATAAGCTGAAAATAGGTGCTTAGGTCGAATGGAGGATATAGGACGACCCTTCATGCCTTTAACGACAATAGTATAAAATACAGAAGCTGTCTTTTGCAAAAGATATGGGGTTAATCATCACAGCCGGCCGCACACACCCAACGGTCTCCATCCCACTCCCACGTCTCGTCTAACACCGCCCCACCCGGACGGTCTACCCCGCCAAAAAGCACATACACTTCCCGCGCCGGGTCATGGGCCACAATGTTGAAGCCACTGCGCAGCGGCATCCCCGTGTCCTCCGCCAGCAGCGTCCATTGCGCCCCGTCCCAGCCCCACAAATCAGTGCGGAAACTGTCCAAATCCGAACCGCCAAACATCAGCAATTGTTCCGAGACCGGGTCAAATACAAAACTCGTCGCCACCCGGATGCCGGGGTTTGGCTCTGTCAACGGGAGTTCCCGCCATTCCACCCCATCCCACGCCCAAAAATCACCGAAAAAGGGAATCTCTTCACTGGTGCGGACATCGTGCCCGCCATAAACCAACACCTGTTGGCGAACGGGATCATACCCCGTGCCCGCCGGGAAACGGGCGGGTGGCCCGGATGTAGCTACCTGCGTCCACATCTGCCCATCCCACTCCCAGGTATTACCAACAATCTCTGGCCCCTCAATGGCCCCGCCAAACAATACCACCTTGCCCCGCCCGGAATCGTAGACCATGCCAGCCCCTTCACGGCCGTGTGGCCCACCACCATCATACATCACCCAATTCTGCCCATCCCACTCCCACGTCTCATCAAACCGTTGGCCTGGCTGAAGTCCACCATGCACCACCAGCATATCGCGCCGAGCGTCATACGCTACCCCCGCCCAATTGCGCCAGACCGGGCCGCTGTTATCCAGCAACGTCCACGCTTCCCCATCCCAGCCCCACAATTCCAATGGCTCATCGGCCGGTTTGCCCTGCTCCGGCCCGCCGTTGACCAGCACAATTTGCCCCAACTCCTCATGGTATACCATCGCCGACCACTGCCCGGCCTGCAACACGGCCGTAGCCGCCACATCTGGCTGGCTCAAAGCATACACTTCCCCCTGAATGGCAACGGCGTAAATGGCATCTGGCCCTAACGTCACGGCCGTCATCAGCCGCGAATCGGCCGCAAACGTCCACAACAATTGCCCGGTTGCCGCATCTAAAGCGTATAACGGCCGTGGTCCCTCACGGTTATCGTGATTGCCCACGCCCACATACACCACCCCGTCGCTGATCACCGGGTCAGTCACCGCCCAATCCTCGGTTTCAAACTGCCAGCGTTCCTGCCCCGTCATCGCGTCAAAGGCATAAATATGTTGGTCAACGTTGCCCACAATCACCAGATCATCAGTTATCACGGGGGCCGACCAGCCAGCGCTCGCCGCCGGGGATTGCCACACTTCCGCCCCGGTTTGTTGATCAAGCGCGTAAAAACGGCCGTCATCACTGCCCACATAGACACGGCCGTGCGCCAGCGCCGAACTGTAAAACCATTGCTCGGCCGCCTGTTCCACCTGCCAACGAATATCACCTGTCTCCCCATCCAGCGCGTAAAAGATGTTGCCTACGCCCACAAAGAGCAGCCCATTTTCAAAGGAGGGACTGCCCACAAAACCACGATGGCTGCCGGTATCAATCTGCCAGATGACTTCGCCGGTTTGCCGGTCAAGCGCATACGCGCTACGCTCACTGACGGCATAAACCGTCTGCCCAACGACGAGCGGCGCGTTATAGATCGCTCCCTCCGTGCGAAGTTCCCACACCCGTTCATAACTGTGGCGGTCATACGCCAGCAAACTGTTGTTTGCATTACCGGCGATCAATAGGTCTCCGGCAATCGCCAGCGGTGAAAATGGCGCACCTATACCGGCGATAGACCCCACCTGTTCGCCCGTTTGCCCGTCAAAAATGTACACCCTGTTGTTGCCGCAGACATACACCAGCCCATCGGCAAACAGGGGCGCGCCAAAAATCCCGCCACTGAGATTCGCCTGCCACAGGACGGAGGCCGGTTCACGAATCGCCGGAAATGGGTAGACCCCGGTACGTTGGGGGTTGTTTTGGTATAGGAACACGCCGGGTTCGGCCGTAACAGGCGCAGGCGTGAGCGTTTCAGTGGGTGATGGGGTGATCGTGGGAGAGGCTGTCGGGGCAACTGTACTGGTAGGCGTGGGTGGCAGTTGGGTTGGCACGGCCGTAGGCGTCACCTCAGAACAAGCCATGAGCAGCAACAAAATGAGGTAGAGAGACAAGATAGTTCTTTTCAAGAGATCACTTCAAATAATCAAAGATTACGCAGATTACGCAGATTTTTATCGGTGAAATCTGCGTAATCTTTGATTTTCAATCCGCCCATACCTGGCTCTCAGGTATCCAGAGGCAGGGCGCGAAGTGGGGCGTTTCGTCTGGCCTTGCTGCGCTCGTATTCTTCATAAATGCCCTGATAATCGGCCGCTTCATACCGATCAAAAACCTCGGCGAAAATGTTGGGCATTTTGCGGTACGGAGACACGTCCAACTCCTTGAGCAGGATGTCTATGTACTGCTGAAACCGGGTGCTGACAGCACAGGAGCGGGCAAATTCAAACCGGATATTCTCCCGTTTCCAGTGGCGAATGACCTCCATGCTGCGCTCCATTTCTTCCGGCGGGGGCAGTACAATTTCCCCCCGTAGATAGGCACAGAGCCATTGTGTGCCCACTTCCACTGTGGGCACGTGCATAAACCCATGATTGAAACCGGAAACGGCAAAATGGGGAATGCGCGGATGCAGGAGATGGCGGTAAAGCTGCACACCATCGTTTTCGGCTTCCATCAGGCAGCGATATTTTTCGGGCAGGAAGGGAAAGGTGGGGGTGAGAAAACCCAACGACATGACGACCATATCGCACGGTATCTGCTCGCCGTTTTGGAGCAGAATAGCGTCGGCCGAAAAACCGGCGACTTCGGAATGGTACGGCAAAATCCGACCCTCCACGACCAGCGGGTAATAGTTTTCCGGCCCTAATGCGCCGGACGAACGCAGGTCGAGCAGCAGTTTGTGGGTGGGGATGAGGACGTTAAGCCGATCTTGGGCGGCCTGATCTTTGCCTTTGCCGTGCCGTTTAATCTGGAAACGGACGACGGCCGTAATCATCTCCCAAAAACCGGAGACCACAAAACTCAATTGGTTGTGCAGGAAACGTTCAACGGCCGTTGGCTGCGCCCAACTCGTCACCATCACACTGTTAAAACGGGGAAACAGGGCGTGGGTAAAATGCACACCCAGAATCCACTCCGGGATCTGCCAGGCCGGGGTGCGAAAGATATGATGCACCTGCGCCCCCTGTGCGGCGGCCAGGACGGTCATATCCAACGCGCTCTTGCCAAACCCCACCACCGCCACCCGTTTACCCGCGAACATGTCCAGGGAAGCCACCTCACGCTCGTTGAGGATACGGCCGTTGAACTGCTCTTGCCCTGGAAAATGGGGGGTGTTACGGCCGTCGCTGTATTGCCCGGTAGCGGCAATCACAAAATCAAACGGCTCCGTGTGTTCACCGTCCTCATTTTGGTAATGCACCAGCCAGCCATTCGGCCGTTCCTCCATTCCCAACACCTGATGTTGCAGGCGCACATCCAGTTGAAAATGTTGCACTGCTTCCTGAAGATACCGCAAGATTTGCTCACCTGTGGGGTGGAAGTCGGGCTGGAACGGCCAGGGAAAGTCGGACAAATGATATTGAGGGTAAATGTTTTGCAGGTGGATGCCCGGATAAGCGGTAGACCACACCCCACCCAACTTTGACGATTTCTCAAAAATGACCGCCTCGAACCCATTTTTCTGCAAGATACGGGCGGTGGCGATGCCGGAAATCCCGGCCCCGATGATGGCAATGCGTAGCTCTGGCATGGAAAAAACTCCTTGTTCAGAAAAATTGTTGAGCATGATGGTTGCAACTGGTTATACGGGGTGTGCCCCACTTTATATGAACGGGATTTTTATTCAGGCGCAGGAGTCACGGCCGTGACCTCACGGCGCTCGAATTTGGGTGTGGGTCTCTCAACTACAAAGGCAAGGAACGAATACGATTCAGCCAATCTTCAGGTCTAAGTCAGTTGCATTTCTCGGCGTGTTTTGGTCATCTTACGGGCAAATGCCGGGTCGTTTGTCATTTGTTGAAAGGTGTTAAATTCAACCTCAGCCTGCCGCAAATAGGCATCAATTTCCTGGCGGTGACTCAGATAAAAGGTGATTACACCATACACTTGCTCCAACGTTAGCACGGGAAAACATTCGGCAGCGATAGTTTCGGGGGATAAACCATCCAAAAAAGCAAAAATAACCGACTCCAGCGAAACACGCGAACCGGAGACCCAATACCCTTGATCACGTTGCTCAACATATTGTTCGGTCATTTGTTTTATCACCTCTCTTGCCAGATGGGTTGATGGCAACGATACACTTGATTACTTTGTTCGTCAACGGGGGAATGGGAAGATGGTGGTGGGAAAATGGCCGTGCCCGATCCCCATCTTACTCCTCACTATCCAATGTCTCCGCCAGATATGCCTCAATTTGGGAGGCGACCAACATGCCGCGATGAATGGCGGTGATTTGCCCGTCGGCATTGATGAAAAAGCTGGAAGGAAAAAGGCGGTTCACGCCGTACAGATTGGCGACCATGCCTTCACTATCCAGCAAAGGGGTGAAAGTGAGACCCATATCGTCGTAGAAAAATTCGCGCACCAGTTGGGGAGATTCTTCCTGATTGATTGCCAGGATGACCAGGCCGACCTCCTGATACTGACTATACGCAGTTTGCAATTCCGGCATTTCCAGACGGCAGGGGGCACACCAGGTGGCCCAGAAGTTGAGGATGACGGGACGGCCGTGAAAATCCGCCAATCTCACCTCATTCCCCTCCAAATCCACCAGCGAAAAATCATACGCCGGGTCGCCGGTAGTCAAGCGGTTGGCCGGTAATTGGGCCAAACCTGGGCCAGAATCAGCACTTGAGGGGACTTGTTCCAGGATAGACGAGGAGTTGGACACGGCCGTGTCCCGCCCCCACCCACTGCCAAAAATAAACAAGGCCAGAGCCAGCCCCAGGAGGAAAAAACCGGCAATGAGGAAGAGGGGGCGATAGGTACGGCCGTTGGCCGGGGTTGGCTCCTGTTCTTGGGGGAGAGACATAACTACCGGCTAAAGAAGTTCACAATCACTTCTTCAAACTCAACCAGTCGTTCTGCCAGGGGATTATTGACCAGCAGCCCGTTAATGAACGTCAGCGAACCGTTGAGCATCATAGCCGCAATCAAAATAAAGAGCGCACCGCTGATCAACTGCGTACTGTGCAAATGCACCGTCGTGCGCTGACTACCCGTGCTGGTAAACGTCCACAAGGCCGCACCCGCCGCCGCCAGCAGCAGCAACCCCACTTCATATACCAGTGTCATCTCCTGCCCGGCAAACACCGGGTAGGCGCGGAACAGATATTCCACCACCGCTACCAGAATGCGCCAGATTGCCAGCGCCCAGATCAGAGCCACCACAAACGTGTGTGTATCCCACTCCCACCCCTTGCCACGCAGCACTTTCCAAAACGTACTCTGGCGGCTAATACGGCCAAAAAAGGTGGAGACAATAAGCAGCGGCAGGCCAAGACCTAAGGTATAAATGAACAAGAGCGACATACCCCGCCACACCGTATCGGTGTAATAAGCCAGCGTCGTCACCGCCCCCAAAATCGGGCCAATGCAGGCCGTCCAGCCAATGGCAAACGTCAGGCCAAAGACGTATGAACCGGCCAAAGTGGCGCTGCGTGGCTCCGCGCCCCCGCCGCCGCTGGTATCTACCCCGGTAAAGCCTTTGCCAAGCAAACTCAACACCCCCATCACCATAATCACCGAGCCACCCACAATCATCAAGATCGCCTGGTTTTGGC